>NZ_JABXEO010000017.1:0-118737 GCF_013372585.1 Myxococcus sp. AM010 | reverse complement strand
GAAGGTGAGGGGGTACCGGATTGAGTTGGGGGAGGTGGAGGAGGCGCTGAAGCAGCACGCGCAGGTGAAGGAAGCGGCAGCGGTGGTGAGGGGGGAGGGACAGGAGAAGCGGGTGGAGGCGTACGTGGTGGCGCCTGGAGCGGAGGCCGCGGCGCTGAAGGAGGCGGTGAGGCAGAGGCTGCCGGAGTACATGGTGCCGTCAGCGGTGGTGGTGTTGGAGGCGTTGCCGCTGACGCCCAATGGCAAGGTCGACCGCAAGGCGCTCCTGGCCTCGGAGGCAGGCGTCCCCGAGCAGCGACAGCACATCGCGCCGCGCACGCCCACCGAGCACGCGCTGGCAGGCATCTTCTCGGAGGCGCTGGGCGTGCCACGTGTCGGTATTCATGACGACTTCTTCGAGCTGGGCGGCCACTCGTTGTTGGCGACCCAGGTCGTGGCGCGTGTTCGCACGGAGCTGGGCGTGGACATTCCGCTGCGTGCCCTCTTCGAGGCGCCAACGGTGTTGCGGCTCGCGGTCTGGTTGCAAGGCTCGGACACGGAGGGGGCCACGCGTGACTGTGTGGCATTGCAGCCCGAAGGTGCCGGCACGCCTGTGTTCTTCGTGCATGCCGTTGGCGGCGCCGTAGGGCCGTATCGTGCGCTGGCCCGGCGTATGGGACGCGAGCGGCCTCTCTACGGATTCCAGGCCGCTGGGCTCGATGGACGCGAGCCTCCTCTGGAGCAGGTGGAGGCGCTCGCCTGCCGCTACGTGGAGGCGATGCGCGAGCGTCAGCCCGAGGGCCCCTATGTGCTGGGCGGCTGGTCCCTGGGGGGTGTGGTGGCCTTCGAGATGGCGCGAGAGCTGGAGCGTCAGGGGCAGTCCGTGGCGCTCCTGGTGTTGCTGGACAGCTTCGCTCCCGACGAGAACGCGCCTACGCGGGAACCCGATGGGGCGTTGCTGCTCGCGGGGATGGCCATGGACCTGGCACGGACGGCGGGTGCCGAGTCCACCCTACGCCCCGAGGCGCTCTCGGGCCTGAGCGACGAGGAGCAATTCGCCGTCGTCGTCGAGCACGCGCGGCAGGCGGGGTGGCTGCCTCCCGAGGTCGAGGCGTCAACGCTCCGCGCCTGGCGTGATGTGACTCGCGCGAACCTGCGGGCGTTGGCGGCCTACCGTCCCGGTCCCGTTCGGTGCCCCGTGCTGCTGCTGCGCGCGAAGGATGCGCAACGCTCCCAGGCCGTGGAGCCGTCCCACGGATGGGCCCGCTGGGTGCCATCGGGCCTCACCGTGGAGGACGTTCCGGGGGACCACTACAGTGTGCTGCTGGAACCGCGGGTGGAGACGCTGGCGCGCCGTCTTGTCGAGCACGTCGAAGCCGCTACGGAGCGGCACGTGGAGGCGGGGCAGCAACGCGAGGGCTGAGCGAGGGCGCCGCCTGAGCAACATCGGGCGCGAGTGCATCCACGAGCCCCTGGGCCACGGCGGCGGCGAAGGCCTCCAGGGTGCGCTTCTCACGCCATCGTGCCGCTTCCTCGAAGTCGAGCGCGTGGTGGGTCTCGATGATGACGGAGGGGATGCGCGGCTTTCGCAGCACGAAGATCTGCCGGTGCGTGGGCTCACGCGCCACGAAGACGCCGGGCTGGGCGGTGTCGATGGCGTAGAGACCTTCGTAGTCCACGCCGTCGTAGGGCGGGAAGCCCGCCTGTCCCAGCCGGTGCGCCAGGGCCCGGGCCAGTCCCGCGCGCCCAGCCTGGAGGTGCGCGGTGGCTTCCGCGGACTCGGACCAGAGGACGGTGAAGCCGGGCGCGGCATCCTGCCGGAAGCACTCCTGGCCCGGCGTGGGGGACCAGGGCATGGCCGTGCCTCGCGAGTCCGAGTGCAGGCTGAGCATCGCGTGCGCGCGCCACGCCTCGGCGGCGGTGACGCGTAAGGGGTAGGCGACGCGCTCGCCCGGCTTGCGGCTCAGCCGCACCTGGAAGTGCCCCGTGGCTTCCAAGCGCTTCGCGAGGTCCTCCGCCACGCGGAGGGTGAAGGTCTCCTCGTCCTCGCAGGTGACGCCCTTGTTGCCGGTGTTCCCCTCCGCGCCATGGCCCGCATCCAGGTAGATGCGCCGCGTTCCGAAGCCCTCAGGGAAGCGCACCTCGGACACGGTGAGAGACGCGCCCGAAGCGGGCCACATGGGCGTGGGAACGACAGTGGCGGGTTCGGAGGCGGGCCCGGCGAGCAACAGCAGCCCCAGTCCCAGCAGCGAGGAAGTCTTTAGCATCGTGCGCAGGGCGCCCAGGAGAGGAGCGCCGACGCTCAGTCTCTCTCGGACAAAGGGGGCCGTGGAAGCCCACCCACCCCGCAAAGACAACGGGCAGGCTCCCAGAAGGGAACCTGCCCGTGTCACTTCCTACGGGCCCGAAGGCCGTGCGCTAGGCGCGGACCTCGGGGGAGGACTCGGCCGGCTTCGGCAGCGGCGCCTCCTTGCCCGGCTCGCCGCCCGGGGTGCCCGCCACGCCGAAGGGAGGCGTCTCCAGCGCCGCCTTCAGGACGTCATCCATGTGGGTGACGAAGATGAACTCCAGCTCGTTGCGCGCCTGGTCCGGCACGTCGATCAGGTCCTTGCGGCACCGCTCCGGCAGGATGACCCGCTTGATGCCCGCCCGGTGCGCCGCCAGCACCTTCTCCTTGATGCCGCCCACCGGCAGCACCAGGCCACGCAGCGTGGCCTCGCCCGTCATCGCCGTGTCGTGACGCACGCGGATGCCCGTCAGGAGGCTGGTGAGCGCCGTCAGGATGGTGACGCCCGCGGAGGGCCCGTCCTTCGGAATGGAACCCGCCGGGAAGTGCAGGTGCAGGTCCGTCTTCTCCAGGAAGTTCGGGCTGATGCCGAGCTGCTCCGCCTTGCTGCGCAGGTAGCTCAGCGCCGCCGTGGCGCTCTCCTTCATCACGTCGCCCAACTGGCCGGTGAGCGTCATGCCGCCCTTGCCCGCCATCTTCGTCGCCTCGATGAAGAGCAGGTCGCCACCCGCCGCCGTCCAGGCCAGGCCCGTGGCCACACCCGGCACCTCGGTGCGCTCGGCGACCTCCGAGTAGAACATCTCGGGCCCGAGGATCTCCTTCACCCGGTCTGGGTTGATGGTCTGCTTCTCCATCTTCCCGCCAGCCACCTCCACCGCCACCGCGCGGCAGATGTCCGCGATGCGGCGCTCCAGGTTACGCACACCGGCCTCGCGCGTGTACGAGGTGGTCAGCGTGAGCAGCGCCTCGTCGGTGATTTCGATGTGGTCCGGGCTCAGCCCGTGCTCCTTGAGCTGCTTGGGCACCAGGTGGATGCGGGCGATGCTCTGCTTCTCCTCGAAGGTGTAGCCCGTCAGCTCGATGATCTCCATGCGGTCACGCAGCGGACCGGGGATGGGGTCGAGCTGGTTCGCCGTGGCGACGAACATCACCTTGGACAAGTCGAAGGGCACGTCGAGGTAGTGGTCGCTGAACGTGTTGTTCTGCTCCGGATCCAGCACCTCGAGGAGCGCCGCGCTCGGGTCGCCGCGGAAGTCGGCGCCGAGCTTGTCGATTTCGTCCAGCATCATGACCGGGTTCTTCGTGCCGGCCTTCTTCATGCTCTGGATGAAGCGGCCGGGGAGGGCGCCCACGTAGGTGCGGCGGTGGCCGCGGATCTCCGCCTCGTCGCGCACGCCGCCCAGCGACAGGCGCACGAACTTGCGGCCCGTGGCCTTGGCCACGCTCTGGCCCAGCGACGTCTTGCCGACGCCCGGCGGACCGACGAGGCACAGGATGGGGCCCCGCATGTCGTTCTTCAGCTTGCGGACGGCCAGGTACTCCAGGATGCGCTTCTTCACCTTCTTGATGCCGAAGTGATCCTTGTCCAGCTGCTGGCGCGCGTTCTCGATGTCGAGGTTGTCCTCGGACATCTTCGCCCACGGCAGGTCGGCGATCCAATCCAGGTAGGTGCGCGCGACGGTGTACTCGCTGGAGGCCGCCGGAATCGTCTTCAGGCGGTTGAGCTCCTTGTTGGCGACCTTCTCCACGTCGGGCGGCAGGCCGGCCTTCTTCAGGCGCTCCTGCAGCTCGTCGAGCTCCTCTTCCTCCTCGCCCATCTCCCCCAGCTCTTCCTTGATGGCCTTGAGCTGCTGGCGCAGGTAGTACTCGCGCTGGGTCTTCGACATCTCGCCCTTCACGGCGGAGTCGATCTTGTTGGAGAGCTTGAGGATCTCCCGCTTCCGGTTGAGCAGCTCCAGCACGAGCTTCATCCGGGCCTTGAGGTCCACCGTCTCCAGGACGGCCTGCTTCTCCTCGATGGGCACGTCCACGTTGGCGGCGATCAGATCCGCCAGGTGGCCGGGGTGGGTGATGCTCTCCACCAGCTCGGTGGCGGCGGCGGGCAGCTCGGGCATCAGCTCGATGACCTCGCGCGCCAGCTTCTTGAGGTTGATGCCCAGCGCCTCGACTTCCACGTTCTCCGAAGAGGTCTTGTCCTCCACGGCGTCCACGCGGGCCTTGAGGTAGGGCGCTTCCTGGACCAGCTCCACCACGCGGAAGCGAGCGAGCCCCTGCACCACGAGCGAATAGTTGTCCTCGCCCATCTTCAGGAGCTTCACGATGCGGGCGACCGTCCCCATGGTGTAGAGGTCGGCGGCACCCGGATCTTCTTCTTCGGCGCGGCGCTGGGTGACGACGCCGATGACCTGGTCGTCACGCACGGCGTCCTTGATCAGGGCGATGGTCTTCTGGCGGCCGACGGCCAGCGGAAGCACTCCGCCCGGGAAGAAGACGCTGTTGCGCAGGGGGAGGATGGGGAGCACCTGCGGGATGTCTTCCTTGTTGATGAGCCCCGGAGGGGCCATCGCGGTGGGCATAGCGCTCGCAGCGGTGCCCTTCTTCTTCTCATCGGACATGGAGTTCAGCCTTTTCCCTTCGACAACCAGTGAACATTTCCAGGTTTTCTGCGGCGGATGAACCAACGTAACAACCAAAACGGACATGGCAAACGCAGTGTGCGCTTTTCCGTCCCCCGTCACATCTCCAGGGTTCCTCGGAAGTCTCGCGTCCGGACGGAGGGTGGGGCATGATCACCCCTCTAGCATCTGATGCGGCGCCCCGCCGGGGTGCGCAGCTCTTCGAGAGGCCCCCCATGAAGCGCCGATCCTTCGCCCACCTGCTCCTGTTGCCGTCTCTCTTGTGGACGTCGTGCCGGTCGCCCGTCGACGAGCCGGGCTCCAACCTCCCCGGGAAGTGCGAGAGCGAGTCTCCCGTCATCGCGCCGCAGAAGACGGACATCCTCTTCGTCATCGACAACTCCGGATCCATGGAAGAGGAGCAGAACGCCATCGCCACCGAGCTGCCCGCCTTCCTGGAGGCGCTGAAGGAGGGCAGCGGCGTCTCGCAGGACTTCCGGGTGGGCGTGATCACCACGTCCGTGTACCGGCTGGCCATGTTCCAGGGGAACACGCAGTACCGCGAGTACGCCAATGAGTCTGGCCGGCTGCAGCGCGTGCCGGACGCGGCGGGCAACCCCACCGACGAGCGCTTCATCGACGGCACGGATCCATACGTGCTGGAGAAGTTCCGGCGGCTGGTGATCCAGGGCACGGAGGGCAGCGGCCAGGAGACGCCCTTCGAGGCGGTCCGGCTGGCCGTGACGGAGCCACTGGTGTCGACGCCGGGCGCGGAGAACGGCAACGCCGGGTTCCTGCGCGACGGCGCGCGGCTGCTGGTGGCGGTGGTCACCGACGAGGAAGACTGCAGCACCATCCAGCGCCCCCCTCCAGTGTGGGTGTCCGACGACACGTCCATCGACAACTGCAGTGAGCAGTCCCAGCTGCTGACGCCGGTGGAGGAGTACTTCGCTACGTTCCAGCAACTCCGGGATTCAACGGGGGCCTCGCGCCAGGTGCTCTGGGCTACGATTGGCCCGGTGGCGCTGTCCGACAAGCGGGCGGAGCTGATCCGCGACACGACACCCGATGGTGTCTTCGTGCGCAACGTCGACTGCCCGACCTCCTACGGTCCCGGCCACCGGCAGCGCGCCATGGCGGAGGCGTTCGACCAGGGGCTCGACAACCTCGACTCCGTCTGCCGGGACAACTACCGCGACACCCTGCTGCGCATCGCGGAGCTGGCCACGGTGGCGCAGAGCATCGAGGTGGTGAACCTGCCCGACCCCCGGCTGGTCCAGGTGGAGCTGACGCGCGCGAACGACGAGGTGGAGCGGTGCTCGGTGGCCGCGGGCGACCTGCGCTACGAGGCGTCCACGGAGGCGTACCCGGCCCGCCTGTTCTTCCAGTCGAGCTGCCTGCGCCGCGCGGACGACAAGAAGGTGGAAGTGAAGGTCCTCTGCGCCGGCTGAGCCCGGGGAACCCGCGCCAGCGGGTCTGATCCCCGCACCCACCGCCATGCGTCCCATGAAGGCGCATGTCAGACCTCCGAGGATAGTGGACGACCGCCCCACCGGTCGTCCGGTCCGGAGGGGACTGGCGAGGAGGCGAGATGAGCGCGGCGGAGCAGCGAGTGGGAGGGGAGCAGGGGACGGGCTCGGTCGTGGAGCAGCTTCGGGAGCGGATCCGCCAGTTGCAGGCGGCGCCCCGGCGCTACCTGGCGGTGCTGCGCACGGGCCTGTCGGCGGTGGACGCCCTGCTGCCGACGGGGGGCCTGCCGCTGGGGCAGGTGGTGGAGCTGTGCGGCGAGGCGGCCTCGGGGCGCACCAGCCTGGCGCTGCGCGCGGTGGCCGCGGCGCACCAGGAGGCGCGGCTGTGCGCCTGGGTGGACGGCCCCCGGGAGCTCTACCCGCCCTCGGCCGCGGCCCTGGGCGTGGACCTGGAGCGGCTGCTCATCGTCCGGCCCCAGGCTCCCGAGCAGCGCATCTGGGCGGCGGTGCAGTTGGCCCGGAGCGGGGCCTTCGCCTGCGTGGTGCTGGACCTGACGCGCGGGGTGAGTCCCGGCGGGCGCGCGTGCCGGGTGGCCCTGGCGGAGGCGCGCAAGCTGGCGGACGCGGCGGCGCGCGGCGGCGGGCTGCTCCTGCTGCTGACCTCGCCAGAGTCCCCTGCGGACGGCGGGGTCCGGCTGCGGACGGAGGCCCGGGACGGGGACGGCTGGTCGGTGGAGGTGGTGCGCAGCCGGCAGGGGGGCACGGGCGCGCGGGCGGAGCTGCCGTGGCGCGCGCTGTACCCGGCGCTGGGGCTGGAGGGGGGAGGTCGGTTGCTGGACGTGGCCGAGGACGCGGAGGATGACACGCCGGACTTCCTGCGAGGGCAGTCCGGAGCGCTGCGCAACGGGCTGGGCATCCTGGGCCAGCGCCCCGGCCGTGACGCGCCCATGCCGCCCCTGCGGCAGGGGCTGCTGGACGCGGCCCTTCCGGCGCGCTGAGGCACGGCATGCGCAGGGCCTATCTGCACCTCACCCGCTTCCCGGTGCAGCGCCGGGTGGTGGAGTCCCCGGAGCTGGCGGGCCGTCCCTTCGCGCTGGTGGAGGCGGTGCGTGGCCAGCGCCGCGTGGCCTTCGCCTCCACCTCGGCGCTGAAGGTGGGGGTGCGCCCGGGGATGACGCTGACGGCGGCCACGGCGCTGGAGCCGGGGCTGCGGCACTTCGACTACCGCCCGGAGGACGAGCTGCGCGCGCTGACGGCGCTGGGGGAGGCGCTGCTGCCACTGGCCCCAGGCTTCCAGCTTTGCGCGCCGGACGGGTTGTGGCTGGACGCGGGGGCCGCGCACCTGTGCGACGGCGAGGAGGGCCTGGGCGCGCGGATGCTGTCGCGGTGCGCGGAGCTGGGCTACCGGGCGCACGTGGTGGTGGCCTCGGAGGCCTTCACCGCGCGCGCGGTGGCCCGGCATGGCGCGCGCCGGGTGGAGGTGGTGGCTCCGGGGGGCAGCGCCCGGGCCCTGGCGCCGCTGCCGTTGTCCGCGCTGGAAGGCCGCGAGGGGGCGGCGTTCTCCGCGCTGGGCCTCACCACGCTGGGGGAGGTGGCGGCGCTGCCCGCGGGGGCCGTGGCGGCCCGGGGCGGCGCGGCGGGCGCACGACTCCACGCGCGGTGCCGCGGGGAGGACGACACGCCCTTCGTCCCCGCGGCGCTGGAAGCGGTGCTGGAGGAGCGCGTGGTGCTGGACTTCCCGGCCGAGTCCTTCGAGCCGCTGCGCTTCGCGCTCAAGACGCTGACGGACCGGTTGGGCGCGCGGCTGTCCGGGCGGTGCCGGGCGGCGGTGCGGCTCACCTTCACGCTGAAGCTGGACCCCTCGGGGCAACGGCAGGTGACGCTGACGCTGGCGCGGCCCACGGCGCGGGCGAAGCTGCTGCATGAGCTGGCGCGGCACCGGCTGGAGGAGCTGCGGCTGGAGAACCCGGTGGCGGAGGTGTCCGCGCGGGTGGACGAGCACTCCGAGGACGGAGGGCAGCAGCTCGCGCTGGGGGACGCGCCGGAGGGCGACGCGGCGCTGGAGGTGGTGCTGTCGCGGCTGGCGTCCACGCTGGGGGAGGCGTCGCTCTTCGCGGCGGGCCTGGCGTCGGTCCACCGGCCCGAGGCGGCCCATGGGGCACGGGCCTTCCGGCCGCCGGAGGCGCGGCGGGGCCTGTCCGCGGAGTTGCTGGAGCCAGGGGCCCGGCGCGGCCCGGCGCCGGCGGCCTCGCGGGAGCGGCCCTCCCGGTTGCTGGCGGAGCCGGCGTGCCTGGACGCGGAGGTGGCGGAGTCCGGGCGCTTGCTGGCCGCGCGCATGGGGGGCCGGCGGCACCGGGTGACGGCGCTCACGGGGCCGGAGCGGCTGGGCGGGGAGTGGTGGTCCCAGACGCCCTTCCAGCGGGACTACTACCGGGTCCACTTCGAGGGGCTGGGCCCCGCCTGGGTGTTCCGCGACGGACGGGATGGACGCTTCTACCTCCAGGGACTGTTCGACTGAGGCCCGGCGGCCCAGCATAGTGGCCCCGTACCCGTCTCCCAGGTTCCCCGTCATGCGCGTCCTCCGCCCCGCGGCCGTCCTGCTGTGCCTCCTGCTCGCTTCGTGCGCTCCGCGTCAGGTCCGCCCGCCAGGGGCCCTGCGCAAGGTGGTGGTGGTGGTGGGCTCCCGGGTGGACGCGCTGCCGACCTTCACGTACCGGCAGGACATGATGGGGGAAGGCAACCCCCGCTCGGTGCTCGTCAGCCAGGCCCAGGCCACGCTGGGCGAGCGCGGCTTCGAGGTGGTGGGGACGCGCATCTCCCAGTCGCCGTCACCCACCATCCACGAGGTGGTGGCGATGATCGACGATAACGACGCCGAGGCTGGAGTGGTGGTGGTGCTGAACTGGGTGGACGTGACGTCCGCCCAGTTGATGGGCCGCGCGGAGGTGTTGCTGGAGACCGGCGTGGTGGGCCCCAACGGCAAGCTGCGGTGGAACAACTCCACGCGCACCGTCTCCACGATCGGCATGTACCAGGCGCAGACGGACCTGCGCTCCTACCTGCGCAAGGCGGTGGTGGAGGCCATCCAGGCCATTCCGTGAGGCCCGGGCGCGGGGCGGCTCAGGGCGCGTTCTTCGGGACGGCCAGGCGCAGGTGTTCGTAGACGGTTTCGGCGCGCAGGTAGAGGAACTGGGCGTCGCCGAAGGCCAGGGTGTCCCCGTCGTGGAGCAGCACCTGGGCGCGGTAGCCCAGGGGGGCGCCGTTGATGAAGGTGCCGTTCATGGACTCGGCGTCACGCACGGAGAAGCCGCCGCGGGCGGCGTTCCAGCGCATCGTGGCGTGGTGCTGGGAGACGGACGGGTCGGGCACCACCAGGTCGCACTCCTCGGTGCGGCCGACCGTCAGCTCCTCGCCGTCCACGGAGGGCTGGAGGAAGTGGACCTCCAGGTTGTCGAAGTCGCGGAGCATGGCGAGCAGCCGCTCGTCCATGTGCGCGCGGTGTGCCATGCCGACGGTGCGCGCCGCCAGGCCCCGGTGGTGCTGGCGGATGAGTTCCACGGGCTGCTGGATGAGGGCCACGGGGCCGGACGCGGCCCGGAACGCGTCCAGCGAGGCACCGGCGAAGGGGCGGAGCTGATTCACGGACACCATGAGGGCCTCCACCCTACGTGCAAGTGGCGGGGACGGGAAGCGCCGCGTCCACGTCTTCCGCCGTGGCGTGTTGGGGGCAGGCGTGGGAGCGTGAAGGTGGATGCGGGTACTCGTCACGGGAGCTGCGGGCTTCATTGCCCACCACGTCAACGCGCGGCTGCTGGCGCGCGGTGATGACGTCATCGGCGTGGACAACCTGGACCCGTCCGGGGACGTGGCGTTGAAGCAGGCCCGGCTGGCGCGGCTCGGCGCGCTGCCGGGGGCGGCGGGCTTCACCTTCCGTCCCGCGGACGTCACCGACGGCCCCGCGCTGAGGGCGCTCTTCGAGCAGGCGCGCCCCGAGGCCGTGGTGCACCTGGCCGCGCGAGTGGGCGTGCGCGCGCCGCCGGGCACCGCGCAGGCGTACGTGGACGCCAACGTGTCGGGGTTCCTCCAGGTGCTGGAGCAGGCCAGCGCGGCCCGGGTGCGGCACCTGGTCTACGCGTCCTCCAGCTCCGTGTACGGCGCCGGATCGGTGCCGCCGTTCCAGGAGGGCGCGGCGGCGGACCACCCGCTCAGCGTCTATGCGGCCACCAAGCGCGCCGATGAGCTGCTGGCGCACGCGTACAGCCATCTGCACGGGCTCCCAACCAGCGGCCTGCGCTTCTTCACGGTGTATGGCCCGTGGGGGCGCCCGGACATGGCGCCCCTGCGCTTCCTCCGGGCCCTGCGCGACGGCGCCGAGCTGGCACTGCATGACGAGGGCCGGATGCAGCGCGACTTCACGTACGTGGAGGACGTGGCGGAGGCCGTGGTGCGCGTGCTGGACCGGCCGCCCCAGGGGGCACCGGCCTGTCGCGTCCTCAACGTGGGCCGGGGCGAGCCCGTCTCCGTGCGGGCCTTCCTGTCCATCCTGGAGCGGCGGCTGGGCGTCCGGGCGCGGGTGAGGTCCACGCCCGCGCAGCCGGGGGAGATGGACGCGACCTGGGCGGACGCCTCCGCGCTGGAGCGAGAGACGGGCTTCCGTCCGCGCGTCTCCGTGGAGGAGGGGCTGGCCCGGCTGGTGGCGTGGTTCCACGCACGGCCAGGCACCTGACGGGCCCGAAGCGCGGCGGCCTCGCCGCGCCCCAGACCTCCGCCACGGGTGACTCGCGCGGGCGGCTCACAGCAGGGACGCGCGCGCGGCCACCGGGCTGGCAATCTGCTTCGCGTAGTCCGCCGGGGTGAGCACCTTCACCGTCCCCGAGTACGTGTACGTCCGGCCCAGGAAGTCGGAGTGGCTGAACTGCAGCGGGTACGTCCCCGCGCCCAGCCACGTGGAGAGGCTGCTGGACGAACTGTACGTGACGGCCGACAGCCTCCAGGAGAACGCGGAGGCGGCGAAGGACAGGTTGGCGCCGCGGGCGCCCCAGGCCGAGGTGAGGTTGAGCGCCTCGGTGGTCCGGATGACCGTCCTGCCCACGAACTCCGCGACGCGGACCGGCTCGGGGTAGAGGATGTGCAGCCCCAGCGCGTCCCAGGTGGAGGGCCCCGCGTGGCCGTAGTTGCCGTGGATGCCGCAGGACAGGAACTGGTAGTGCATCACCGAGTCCCTGTCGTAGGGCGTCAGGAAGCCGCTGCTCGCGCCGCCGCCATACCCGGAGGCGCCGCAGGTGGCGCCGCTCACGTCGTTGCGCTCGTGCTCGTGCCGCAGGCCCAGCGCGTGCCCGAACTCGTGCAGCGTGTGGTCCTTCCAGGGCACGCCGAACGCATCGGCGTCGTCACCGAGCTTCAGGTTGTGCCGGCAGCCGCGGTTGGCGCCCAGGTCGGAGGGCGCGTTGGACCAGCTCCCACCGCCATTGTTCTTGCCGTTGTAGTGGCCGTTGGCGTCCAGGAACATCGGGCAGCCGTTGCCGGGGACCTGGCCCGCGAAGGGGGAGTTGGTCCCTGGGATGACGACGCGGATGTCGCCGCCATGCCAGTGGTTGCCGTTGGACAGGACGATGGGGGAGGGGCAGGTGCCCAGGATGTTGAAGCGGATGTTGGCCACGCGCTCGAAGTCGCGGATGGAGTCAATCACCTGCTGCACGCGCGCGGGACGCGAGGTGAGGGCGTCCCCCACGAAGCAGACGCTGGGCGTGCTGCTCCGGACGCCGTGGCCCCAGTAGAGTGATGCGTGGACAGGGCCTGCTCCCAGCGTGGCGGCCAGGAGGACGAGCCCCGTCCAGAGGCTCCGGAGGTTCATGGCGCGCATCACTGCATCGCCGTCCAGTTGATGAGGCGGCAGTCGCTGGAGAGACACCCGACGGACGTGCCCGCGGTGCTGGACGGGTTGTAGTCCACGGCCAGCGTCCGGCCGCTGGCGAGCGCCGTGGTGAGCAGGGTGAGCGTCCGGTTCATGAACGCGGTGTCGGACGAGGCGAGCGCGAAGAACCAGATGCCGCCGGCGACAGAGGCGGCGCACTTCACGTGGATGCGGTTGGAGAACACCGCCACGTTGGTCGGGACACAGGAGGCGCTGTCCGCGAGCGCGGGCGTGGCGGTGAGGCTCATTCCAAGGGCGAGGGCGGGAATCAGGCGGGCGGCGTTCATCGAGGGTGTTCTCCGGAAAAGAGCGCGGAATCGCGCCGGCTTTCGGCAGGAGAACGGCCCCTCGATGAATCCTTCGCCGGGCCTACCCGGACGTCACCGTCACCTGGCCATGCTCCACGCGCCACACCTCGGAGGTGCAGGCCTGGGCGAAGGACGTGTCATGCGTGACGAGCAGCAGCGCGCCGGGGTACTCCCGCAGCGCCGCCTCCAGCCGTTCGATGGACGGCAGGTCCAGGTGGTTGGTGGGCTCGTCCAGCACCAGGGCCCAGGCGTGTTGTCCCAGGCCCCGGGCAATGAGGAGCTTGCGCACCTCGCCGGGGGAGGGCTGCTCGGAGGCGAGCAGCCGCTCCGGGTCCACGCCGAGCGCCGCGACGAGTGACAGCACGCGTCCGCGTTCCTCGGGAGGCAGCGCGCGCACCGCGTCCAGCGTGGCCCGGGCCTCATCCGCGCTGACGTCCTGGGGCAGGGAGAGCACGCGCTCCAGCGGAATGCGCGCGTTCTCCAGCAGCGCGCGCACCAGGGTGCTCTTGCCGGCGCCGTTGGGCCCTTCGATGCGCACGCGGGCCTCGCGGCTCACGGAGAGCTTCAAGGGGCCCAGCAGCTCCACGTCACCGGCGCGGAGGCCGGGCACGTCCAGCGTGAAGAGCCACGGATTCGGCGCGCGCACGTAGTCCATGAAGACGGAGCGGCCCAACGTCTTGTCCGCGGTGAACTCGCCCACGGCCTCGCTGACGCGCTCCAGCTCGCGCCGTGCGACGCCCACGCGCCGTCCGGCCCCCGCCTCCGCCCAGCCGGCAACGACCTTGGCGCCCATGGAGCGGGCGTCGTTGTCGTTCTTGTTCTTCAGGCGCTTGCGGGTGTGCCGCGCGGCGTCCGCGGACTGCTGTTCGCGCCGGGCCTGGTCCAGCAGGTGCGCCGCGCGGCGTTGCTCGGCGCGGGCCTGCTGGTGGGTGGCGATTTCAGTCTCGCGCTCCGCCTCCCAGTGCGCCCGCGCGGCGGTGTAGGCGCCGGGCCACAGCCGAACGCTCCCGTGGTGGACGCGCAGCGTGGAGGTGGTGAGGGACTCCAGCAGGTCGCGGTCATGGGACACCACGAGGCCCAGGCCCCGGAAGCGGCGCAGCGCGGAGACCAGCCACGTGCGGGCCTCCGCGTCCAGGTGGTTGGTGGGCTCGTCCAGGAGCAGCAGGTGGGGCTCGGCGGCCAGGGCGGCGCCCACCTGCCACCGCTTGCGCTCGCCCGGGGACAGCGTGGGCCAGCGCTCCAGCGCGGTGACGTCCAGGCCCAGCTGGCCGTGCAGTCGCCGCGCGACGGCGTCCCACGACTCCGCGAAGGCGGAGATGTCGGGCGTCAGCGCCTCCACCTCCTGACGGCAGAGGCGCAGGGTGGGCGCGGAGGGCTCGAACTGGAGGTGTCCCTCCGTGGGGGTCAGCGTTCCCGCCAGCAGCCGGAGCAGGGTGGACTTGCCGGCGCCATTGGCGCCCACGAGCCCCGTCCAGCCAGGGGACAGGTGGAAGTCGACATCGGAGAGGACGGGAACAGCGTCGGAAAAGGCGAACGAAACGCGGTGCGCGCGTACGGAAGGCATGAAGGAAGCTCCTGAAGCCAGGGCGCAAGCCAGCCTGAAGGCGGCTCAGCGCGGGAACGTCAACGGACCTGGGGGTTCAGCGAAGCGTCCTCAAGGGTGCGTCAGACCTCTCGTTGGGAGGGGGCGTCAATCCCTCCTGGGATGGCTGCAATCTATGTCCAGCCGCGCGCCGGAATGCAACCCTTGCCTTCATGGGGGGCAGGGCGCGCTACTCCGGCAGCGCGTCTGACTGTTTCGCATCAACCTGCCGCGGGCGCCGCGAAGTTCCCCATCCGGCGGGAGAGCCGCCACGCGCCGATGGACGCCAGCAGGGCGCCCAGCATGGCGAGCAGCAGGGCGAGCGCCACGTTGTGCAGCGCCTCATAGGTGCCGACGAAGAGGACGCGCGGGCCCTGGTCCCACAGCGGGCCGCTATAGGCGTGCAGGAGGGAGAGGATGCCGGTGGCGAAGCCGAGCGTGCCGGCAATCAAGGTGCAGAGTCCCAGTGACAGCATCAGCGGCACGTAGCGCGGCGCGGGCCGGCGCGCGTACTGGACGCACGTGGCGATGAGCGCGAGTCCCGCGAGCAACGTGGGGTACATCCCCCAGCCTCCTGCGATGAAGATGTCCTGCATGTTCCCCTCCGGTGGGTGTGTTCGGAGGCTCTGACATCCGGACACAGGGAAGGTTCCCGCGAAGCGCCCTTGGAGGCCTGCGCCGGGGCTCAGTCGTCCTGCGAGTCCAGGGCGGGCCGCTGGCGCCGGGGGGCCGCGGCGGGCGTGCCGCCGGGGAGGGTGGCGTGCTCGGGGACCTTCGCGTTCCGGGCAATGGCCTGGGCGCTCAGGCTCGCGGCGGAGCGGGCCGGCGCCGGGGCGGGCCTGGTGGCCTCCCCCGTCTGGGTGAAGACCTCCTTGAGCGCGGCGACGGCGCCCAGCGTGGCGGTGGCCTCGTAGGGGACGAACATCTTGTTGTCGCCCTTGCCCAGCTCCTGGAGGGTCTCCATGTAGCGCAGCGCGAGCACCTCGGGCGTGGCGCGGCCGGTGTGGATGGCCTCGAAGACGAGCCGGGTGGCCTCGGCCTTGCCTTCGGCCTGCAGCATGGTGGCGCGCTTGTGGCCTTCGGCGCGGGCGACCTCGGCGTCGCGTTCGGCCTCGGCGCGGAGGATGCGGGAGATCTTCTCGCCCTCGGCCTGGAGGATGGCGGCGGACTTGTCGCCTTCGGCCTTGGTGACCTCGGCGCGGCGCTCACGCTCGGCGGTCATCTGCTTGGCCATGGCGGCCTTGATGGCCTGGGGCGGCTCGATTTCGCGCAGCTCCACGCGCGTCACCTTGACGCCCCACTTCTCGGTGGCCTCGTCCAGCACGATGCGCAGCTTGGTGTTGACCGTCTCGCGGCTGGTGAGCGTCTGGTCCAGCGTCAGCCCGCCCATGATGTTGCGCAGGTTCGTCATCGTGAGCTGCTCGATGGCGAGCGCGAGGTTCTCTATCTGATAGAGCGCCTTCGCGGGCTCGACGATCTGGTAGTAGATGACCGAGCCGACCTCCATGTTGACGTTGTCGTGGGTGATGACCTGGACGGTGTCGAAGCCCATGACCTGCTCGCGCAGGTCCACGAGGTTGCTGCGCATGACGCGGTTGCCCGTGCGCATCTCGATGGCGCGGGGCGCGTCCACCAAGGGGATGAGGAAGTTGAGGCCGCTGCTGGCCGTCTTGTAGAACTTGCCCAGCCGCTCCACGACCATGACCTTGGCCTGCGGAACGATGCGGATGCCGGTGGCGGCGATGCCCACCAGGATGACCGCGAAGACGCCGAAAATCGTCACGACTTCCATCCCGTCTACTCCTTCCTCGGAGCCTCCGAGGGAACCGGCAATGACGCCGTCGGTCGGCGCACCCAGAGTTTGAGACCTTCCACCTGCTCCACGGTGACGCGTTCGCCTTCGGGCACCGGGCCCGACAGGGAGCGCGCCGTCCACAGCTCGCCATTGATGCGCACCGTGCCCCCGAGCGGGTCGCCCAGGGACTCCACCACCACGGCCTCCTGGCCAAGCATGGCCTCGATACCTGTCTTCAAATGCGTGGCGTCACGCATGAAAACGTTCTTGAAGAGGGTGCGGGAGGCCGCGAACAGGGCGACGGAGACGGCGGTGAACAGGTAGAGCTGGCCGTTGAGCCCCAGGCCCAGGGCCGCCCCGACAGAGGTGGCCAGCGCCCCCACGGCGAGCCAGAGGACCATGAAGCTGGTGAGCTGGAGCTCCAGCGCTCCCAGAAGGAGCGCCGCGATCAGCCAGAGCTGCCACGCGGTGGGAGTGAGGTCCATGGTGAAAGATGTTTGTCAGTCGGGTTGGCGTCCTGTCAAACGGTCGCGAGGGCTTCAGTAAGCGCCGCGCCGCGCTCTCGAAAGTGGACGACCGCGGCGCTCAAGCGCGCGGAGCAGCGCGGGGCGCAACCCATGAAGTCGCTTGCCCGCACCGCGAAGATCCAATCTAGCGCCTGAACGCCTGTTCGGTATCTAGATCCGGGCGTGGACTACGCCGAGCTGGTCTGCCGCTCCAACTTCTCGTTCCTTCGCGGGGCCTCGCACCCGGAAGAGCTGGTGGCCACCGCCGCGAGGCTCGGGCTGCGTGCGCTCGCGCTGACGGACGCGGATGGCCTGTACGGCGTGGTGAAGGCGCACCTGGCGGCGAAGGAGCACGGGGTGCGGCTCATCCTGGGCGCCGAGCTGACGCTGGAGGACGGCCCCCCGGTGGTGGTGTACGCGGCGGATGGGACGGGGTACTCCAACCTGTGCGCCCTGGTGTCCCAGAGTCGGATGACCCACCCCAAGGGCGAGGCCGGGCTGCCGTGGCGCGCGGTGGCGGACCGGTCCGCGGGGCTGCTCGCGCTCCTGCCCGCGCCCGCGCCCTTCGAGCAGGTCGCCTCGCTGGCGGAGGCCTTCCCGGAGCGCTTCCATGTCGGCATCTGTCGGACGCTGTCCGCGGGGGACGCGGAGCGCGAGACCCGGGCGGAGCGGCTGGCGCTGGAGCTCGGCGTGCCGCTGGTCGCGCACAACGACGTGCACACGCATCACCGCCGGCGGCAGGCCTTGCAGGACGTGCTGGTGTCCATCCGCCACGGGACGTCGGTGGACCAGGCGGGGACGCGGCTGCTGCCCAACGCGGAGCGGACGCTGAAGTCCCCACGGGACATGGCGCGCCTGTTCGCGGACCGGCCAGAGGCCCTGGCGCGCGCGGCGGAGCTGGCCTCGCGCTGCCACGCCTCATTGGATGACTTGCACTACCGCTTCCCGGAGGAGGGTCTGCCCGAGGGTCGCACCGCGGACGCACACCTGCGCGTGCTGACCGACGAAGGACTGCGGTTCCGCTATCCGGAAGGTGTGCCCCCGGCGGTGGTGAAGCAGATTGAACATGAGCTGAAGCTCATCGCCGCGTTGGACTTCGCCGGCTACTTCCTGGCGCTGTGGGACATCGTCCGCTTCGCCAGGGCCCAGGGGATTCTCTGCCAGGGGCGGGGGAGCGCGGCGAACTCGGCGGTCTGCTACGCGCTGCAGATCACCGCCATCGACCCGGTGCGGATGGGCCTGTTGTTCGAGCGCTTCCTGAGCATGGAGCGCAAGGAGCCGCCAGACATCGACGTGGACTTCGAGCACGAGCGTCGCGAGGAGGTCCTCCAGTACGTCTACGAGAAGCACGGGCGCCGGCACGCGGGCATGGTGTGCGAGGTCATCTGCTACCGGGGCCGGCTGGCGCTGCGTGAGGCGGGCAAGGCGCTGGGGCTGTCGTTGGACCAGGTGGACCGGCTGTCGAAGGTGTCCGCGTCGAACGGCTTCGACGTGACGCCGGACGTGCTGCGCGAGGCGGGCCTGTCCGCGGAGGACGGCCGGGTCCAGAAGACGCTGGCGCTGGCCATGGAGCTGGAGGGCTTTCCCCGGCACCTGTCCATCCACGTGGGCGGCTTCGTGATGACACGCGAGCCGCTGACGGAGCTGGTGCCGGTGGAGAACGCGGCGATGCCGGGCCGCACCGTCATCCAGTGGGAGAAGGACGACATCAACGAGGTGGGGCTGCTGAAGGTGGACCTGCTGGCGCTGGGCATGCTGACGGCGCTGTCGAAGTGCTTCGCGCTGATTCGCGAGCACCACGGGAGGGAGCTGTCCCTGGCGACGGTGCCGGCCGAGGACCCGAAGGTCTACGACATGCTGTGCGAGGCGGACACGGTGGGTGTGTTCCAGATTGAGAGCCGGGCGCAGATGAACATGCTGCCCAGGCTGCGGCCGAGGACGTTCTACGACCTGGTGGTGGAGATCGCGCTCATCCGCCCGGGGCCCATCGTCGGTAACATGGTGCATCCCTTCCTGCGCCGGCGCCACGGCCAGGAGCAGGTGGCGTACCCGAGCGAGGCGGTGAAGGAGATTCTCGGCAAGACGCTGGGGGTGCCGCTCTTCCAGGAGCAGGCGATGAAGCTGGCCATGGTGGCGGCGGGCTTCACCGCGGGCGAGGCGGACGGACTGCGGCGGGTGCTGAGCCACAAGCGCGCTGAATCCATGCTGCTGCAATACCGGGGGCGCTTCGTGGAGGGCTGCGTGTCGCGGGGGTACACGCGCAAGCAGGCCGAGGAGTGGTTCGACAACTTCCGGGGCTTCGCGCACTACGGCTTCCCGGAGAGTCATTCAGCGAGCTTCGCGTTGATTGCGTATGCGTCCAGCTGGCTGAAGTGCCACTACCCGGCGGCCTTCACGGCGGCGCTGCTCAACTCGCAGCCCATGGGCTTCTATGCGCCGCACACGTTGGTGGCGGACGCGCAGCGGCATGGCGTGGTGGTGCGGCCGGTGGACGTGCGGCACTCGAGCTGGGACTGCACGCTGGAGGAGGGCGGGGCCGCGCTGCGATTGGGCCTGCGGATGGTGAAGGGCCTGGGCGAGCCCGCGGGGCGGCGCGTGGCGACGGCGAGGCGCGAGGGCTTCCGCGACGTGGGCGACCTGGCGCGGTGGTCGCGGGCGCCTCGGCACGAGCTGACACGGTTGGCCCTGGCGGGCGCCCTGTCGTCGCTGTGCGGCTCCCGGCGTCAGGCGTTGTGGGAGCTCCAGGCGCTGGGGCCGCTGGACTCGGATGACCTGTTCTTCGGCATGGCCATGGACGGCACAGCGGTGGAGCTGCCGTCCATGGACGTGCTGGAGCGGGTCGTCGCGGACTACGACACGGTGGGGCTGTCGCTGGAGAAGCACCCGCTGGAGCTGCTGCGCCCGGTGCTGAAGCAGCAAGGCGCGGTGACGGCGGAGGGGCTGAAGAAGGTGGCCCACGGGCGGAGGGTGGCGGTGGGGGGCATGCTCATCTGCCGCCAGCGTCCACCCACGGCCAAGGGCATCTGCTTCATCTCCCTGGAGGACGAGACGGGCATCGCGAACCTGGTGGTGCCTCCGGACGTGTACGAGCGGTGTCGGAAGGACATCCATGGCGCGCTCTTCCTGGTGGGAGAAGGCGTCCTGGAGCGCTCCGGCAAGGTGACGAACGTGAAGTCCTTCCGCGTGGCGTCATTGCATGGACAGCGGGGTACGCTGCCTGGGCGATGACCGCCGAGCTCGAATGGAATGATGGGGTGCGCCCCTACACGCCGCTCTCCACCCTCAAGCCCGTGGCTGACGGCGTCTGGTGGGTGGACGGGCCGGTGGCGAGGATGCGCGTGGGCCCCATCTCCCTGCCGTTCCCGACGCGTATGGTCATCGTCCGCCTGGGGTCGGGCGGCTTGTGGCTCTGGTCGCCCACGGCGCCGACGCCCGGGTTGTTCGAGCAGGTCGATGCGCTCGGCCCGGTGGAGCACCTCGTCTCTCCGAACCGGTTCCACTACGCGGGCATCTCGGCCTGGAAGGCACGCCATCCGCGCGCGACGGCCTGGGCGTCTCCGGGGGTTCGCGAGCGGGCGCGCTCCCAGAAGCTGGACGTCCCGTTCGATGCCGACCTCGGCGACGCCGCGCCCGCGGCCTGGGCCACGGAGCTGGGCCAGCTCATCTTCCGGGGCAGCCGCTTCGTGGAAGAGGTGGTGTTCTTCCACGGTGCGTCCTCGACCTTGATTGTCGCGGACCTGGTCATGGCGCTGGAGCCCGAGCGTCTCCGGCCCCGCCTGCGATGGCTGCTGACGCTCGGCGGAGCGATGTGGCCGGGACAGACGCCACGCGAGGTGCGGGTGGCGACCTGGGGACGGACGGCGCGGGCGCGCGCCTGCTACCAGCGGATGATGGCATGGCAGCCTCGCCGGGTGCTCCTCGCGCACGGCCGCTGTCACCTCGATGAGGGCGTGGCCCCGCTCGAGCGCGCCTTCTCCTGGCTGCGCTGAGGCACGGGCGTGGCGAGTCCTGGACGCGCGCGCCGCGTCAGCGCAGGTGCATGAACACCCTGGGGGAGGCGGGCAGCTCCACGTCGGGGGTGGTGAGCAGGCAGGTGACCCGGGAGCCCCCGGGGAATGGCAACCACCTGGAGCGCAGCATCAGGTGCGCGGGCGTACACGGGCTGCGCAGCATCGCGGCGCAGTCGACATCCTGGGTCACCATGTCCTGCATGGCGACCCACAGCAGCCGCCGTTGCTCCGAAAAGGGCAGTCCGTCCTGGAAGGCGAGCAGGTCCACCAGTCCCGTCGTCAGGAGGCCTCGGGCCGTCATCTGCAACGTGTAGTAGTTGACCAGGCCTTGGATGACGCCGCCCCGCTCCAGGACGAAGGTGCGTGGGACGTCGCGGAACTGGAGCTGGTGGGCCAGACGCTCTGACGTGTAGGCATAGCCCAGGTTCACCGGCCGCATCATCTTCTGGACCAGGGCCATGCATTGCGACAGGTCCCGGGGTTGGTAGGCCCGGATGCCGTCGGTGCGCGCCGCCAGGAAGCCCCGGTGGTGGAGCGGACGCGTGAAGGTGAGGAACGCGCGCTCGGCGACGCTCAGCGACCAGCGGACCGCCTTCTCCGTGTTGAAGACGTGCAGCCACATGCCCAGGCCGTTGAGGTAGCGCGTATGGCTCCGCCGGCCCCAGAAGCCCTGGCCCAGGGTGCCGTTGGCCACGCAGCCCAGGGTGATGGCCGCGCCACGCTCGCGGTGACGTGCCCGCATGGTGTCCGACAGCTTGATGCCAATCCCCTGGCCCCGGTTTTCTGGCGCCACGCTGACCCAGCTCCCGTAGGTGCCATCCACCTGCCGCTGACCGAGCTGGATTTTCGCCGGCTCCGCCAGGAAGGCCCCCACCAGCTTGCCCTTCGAATACGCCCCCAGCAGGTAGTCCCGGTCCGCCAGGGGATTGCTGAAGAGCAGCCAGTCGAAGAAACGCTCGTCCCAGACCGTCAATCCCATCTTCGCGCCGTAGGTGCGCTGCCAGACGCTGTTGATGAACCGGGACGCTTCCTTCGCGTCGCCCTCGAAGGTGCGGACCTCAACCATGACGGGCCTCGGGCGCGGAGATGGGCACCGGCGCCGAGGTAGGAATGGGGACGACGGTCATGGGCTCCGCGGTGGAGGCGGACGGGTGCTGGCCGAAGAGGTGCGTGTACAGCGCGCGCGTGGTGGGGATGAGGGCATTCCAGTCGGGGAGCTGGATCTTCTCCGGGCCGACGAGCACCTTCGCGTAGATGGCCTCATAGACGCGCTTCACCGTGTTGGGCGCGATGGCGTCCACGTCGAACGCGGGCACCAGGCCCACCAGCTTGAAGCCGCGGAGCTCGGCGTTGCGCTGCGCCCGGGCCATCTTCAGGGTGGAGTAGTACAGGATGACCTCCGCGCCGATGCCGCGCCCCACCTGCTCCAGCAGGGCGATGCCGAACTGCCCCAGGCCCAGGCCTCGCTGCGAGGGCTCGACGGCCCCCATCGCGGCGGACAATTGCAGGCCGCGAACGTTCTTCTCCAGCGTCAGCAGCCCGATGATTTCCTGGGTGGCCTCGTCCCTTCCCAGAATCGCATACACCGGCTGATCCGGAGACTCACCCTGGAGACAGACATGCTGATCATAGAAAGAGTGCTCCAGGTGCCGGCTCTCCGTGCCGACCCGGATGTCCGGATACCACTTCCCCAGGAGCGTCGTGACCTGATCGATGGAGTCCCGCGAGAGCTGCTCGAGGCTGCAGCCCTCTGGCGGTCTGAGCCCCCCCAGCATCTCGTCCAAACGGCGCCATTGCATCTTGTGCATGGTGAGCATGATTCAAGGTTGTGGACGCGCCGCGCAGCTGCTTTCTTCTGTCTTTTCTTGAGTATGTCTTTGGCCGATCATGTCCTCTCTTGAAGCGTGACGCGTTACACAGGCGCCACGTTTGGGAGTGGGCAGACGATATGCGGGCTCGGCGTGAGGGGAGGGGGGACGTCCGTGAGCCGACGTCCGCGCGCCCTCAAGGGCGCCCTCCCCGGAGGGAGGGGCCGGGCGGCCCCGGGTCAGGAATTGAATGTGAGTGATTGGGATTTTTTTAGTGTGTCGTGTCGCTTGGGGCGGATGCCAGGCGCGGCCCTCAGGCCAACAGCCGGACATCCTCCAGGCTCGCGGCCGGTTGGATGAGGTCCACGCCGTGCGCGGCGAAGCGCCGTGCCGCCGCCTTGCTCCGGGGGCCGTGGCCATGCTCCAGACACCACTGCGCATGGGCGCAGAGCAAGGCCAGCTCCAGCGTCCGTCCCAGCGTCAGCGAGAAGCGCCGGGCGCCCGCCTCCAGGGTGGCGGGGTCCTCCATGGCGCCGGCCACCCAGGCCCGCGCGTGCTCCAGCGCGCCGTGGGCCGCGTCGACACAGGGCCGCAGGCCCGCGTCCCGGGCCTGGCCCAGATGGCCCTCCACCTCGTGGAAGAGCGCCTCCAAGGCGCCTTCCTTCGCCAGGGCGCGCAGGGCGTCCAAGGAGAGGACGTTCGTGGTGCCCTCCCAGATGGACAGCACCTGGGCGTCGGCCTGCAGCCGCGGAATGCCCGTGTCCTCCACGTAGCCCGCGCCGCCGAAGGACTCCGTGACCTCGGAGGTGACGTGCACCACCTGCCGGCCGGTGGTCAGCTTCGCCAGGGGCGTCACCAGCCGCTGGAGGAGCAGCTCCTGCTCGGTGGCGACGCGCGCCTCCATGCGGCCCAGCAACTCCACGGCGCGGAAGGCCAGCAGGAACCCCGCCTGGAACTCCGCCTCCAACCCCGCCAGGGTGTCCATGTGCAGCGGCTTGTCCGCCAGCGTCGCGCCGAACTGCACCCGCCGCTGGGCATAGTCCCGGGCCAGGGCCAGCGCCCGGCGCATGCTCCAGGCGGAGCCCACCGCGTTCCAGGTGCGTGTCACATTCAGCATCCACGCCATGTTCCGGATGCCATCCGTCAGCCCCGCCACGGGAATGGCCAGCGTGCCATCCAACGTCAGCTCCGCCGTGGGCACCTTGCGCGTCCCCAGTTTGTCTTTGAGCCGGTTGATGTGGATGCCATTGAGTCTTCCGTCCGCGTCGCGTGTCTCCACGTAGAACAGGGCCAGGCCCTTGCCGCCGGGGCCATTGCCTTCCGGGCGCGCCAGTGTGAGCGCCATCTGCGCCGTCGTCGCGGAGGTGAACCACTTCGTCCCGGACAACCGCCAGCCCTCCGGGGACTGCCGGGCCACCGTCTGCGTGAGCCCCACGTCCGAGCCGCCGGTGCGCTCCGTCATCCACTGGCCGGACGTCCACGCCGTGGCTGGCTCCCGGGACGTCAGGCGGGGCAGGGCGCGCTCGATGAGCGCCGCGTTGCCCAGCGTGAGCAGCGAGCGCGCCGCGCCGTCCGTCATCGCCAGCGGGCACGAGTACACGTCCAGCGACGGCTGCACGAGGTAGTTGAGGACGAACTGATGGACGCGGCTGAGCTCGGCGTTCTTCTGCTCGTAGGCCGTGGCCACCAGGCCGCGCCGCGCGGCCAGGGCCTCGGCTTCCTTCCACAGCGGTGACACCTCGATGTGGTCGACGCGGTGGCCCCACGCATCCCACTGGGTCAGCGCCGGCTCGTTCAGCCGGTCGCGGAGCTGGAAGCGGTAGAAGTAATCCCCGCCCAGCTCTCCCAGCTCGCGGAACTCCTCCGTCAACCCGCGCTGCAAGTCTTGGGGCAAGGTGCGCGCCAGGTAGCTCTGGAGCAGCGCATCGTCGTCGTACTGGTTGCCCAGCCTCGGCGGTTCCTGGAAGAAGCTCATGCGCCAAGGCTAGCACCCACGCTCCGCGGACCTGGCTGGCGCGACGCCGTTGTCGGGGAGGCGTCGGACAGGAAGACTTGGGTTCAGTGCTTTTCTGCTTGTTCCGCAACTCCGTTTCGTTGAACCCGGACCGATGCGGTAGGCTCCGGCGCGAACACCTTGGAGCGAGCACCGCATGTCCCTGTTCAGGCGACCGCCATCCCCGGAGTCGGGCTCGTCGAGCGACGAGTCCAGCCGCAGCGTCACCCCCGTGGAGACGGCCGTGGTGCCGCCCACGGTGCCCACGCCGGTGCTGTCGGGGCCGCCTCGCCCGCGCGTCGGCGCCACGGGGGCGACCGCCGCGCTCCCGCCGCGTCCCCCGGGCGCCGCCACCGGCTCACGCCCCGCGCTGCCGCCGGAGCCGGCCGAGCCCGACTTCCCCACCGAGCGCCGCGCCGTGTCCTCGCCGCCGGACCGCCGGGCGCCTCCACAGGGCCCGGCCACGCTGCCGTCCGTCATCGTCGCCCCGCCGGAGCGCCGTGGGCCCGGGCCTTCCCAGTACTCGGGCCCGGACCGGCGTGGCAGCGCCGCCAGCCCGCCGCAGTACAACGGCCCCGAGCGCCGGACGCGGCGGCCGGGAGAGGAGGGCGGCGCCGGCCAGGGCGACCGCTACTGGCCCGCCCAGCCCCGCACCCTGCTGGAGACGGGCCTCAACACCACCTTCGTGGAGGAGCTGGTCCTCAAGGCGCTCTTCTTCGCTGGTGAGATGCGCGGCATGGACATCGCCGCGCGCCTCCAACTGCCCACCGCGCTGGTGGACGACGTCATCGAGGGCCTGCGTCGCCAGAAGTACATCGACATCCGCGGCGGTGGCGGCTCGGGCGTGGGCAAGTCGACGATGATCTACCAGCTCACCACGTTCGTGACGGACGTGCTGCGGCAGGTGCTCGACCGCAACCGCTACAACGGCCCCGCGCCGGTGCCCTACCTGGAGTGGGCGGCCGCCGTGAAGAAGCAGACCGTGCGCGGCAACCGCATCACCCGCGCGCGCATGCAGGACAAGTTCGGCGACCTCATCATCAAGGACTACATCTTCGACGGCATCGGTCCGGCGATGAACTCCGGCCGCGCCATCTTCTTCTACGGGCCCCCGGGCAACGGCAAGACGGCCATCTGCCAGGGCATGGTGAACTGCTTCGGCGGGGACATCTTCATCCCCCACGCCATCCTCATTGACGACTTCGTGGTGCGCATCTTCGACGCCAACCTCCACAAGGTGGTGGAGGACGAGCCCGGCACGCCGTCGTATGACCGGCGCTGGGTGCGCTGCCGGCGCCCGCTCGTCGTCGTGGGCGGTGAGCTGACGCTGGAGATGCTGGACCTCGTGTACTCGCCGGAGGTGAAGTACTACGAGGCGCCGTTCCAGATGAAGGCGAGCAACGGCATGCTCCTCATCGATGACTTCGGCCGGCAGAAGGTGTCCCCCAAGGACCTGCTCAACCGGTGGATCGTCCCGCTGGAGAGCGACATCGACATGCTCACCCTGCACACCGGCAAGAAGCTGCAGGTGCCCTTCGACGTGTTCGCGGCCTTCTCCACCAACCTGGACCCCAGCGACCTCGTGGATGACGCCTTCCTGCGCCGCGTCCGCTACAAGCTGGAGGTGCAGCGCCCGGACGAGCAGCAGTTCCACGACATCTTCCAGGTCATGTGCCGCAAGCGGGGCGTGCCCTACAACGCGGCGGCGGTGGACTACCTCATCGACGCGCACTACCGCCCGGTGGGCCGCCCGTTCGCCGCCTGCCAGCCGCGTGACTTGCTGGACCAGGTCATCGACATGGCGCACTACCAGGGCGTGGAGCCGCGCCTGACGACCGAGCTCCTGGACTCCGCCGTGCGTGGCTACTTCGTGCGCTTCGACAAGGACAAGCCGGCGGGCACGTCGGCCTCCGCGGGCTGAGTCACCGTCATCCGCCCGGGGGCCGGGGCGCGAACGGTCCCCAG
Organism: Myxococcus sp. AM010; assembly: GCF_013372585.1. Lineage (NCBI taxonomy): Bacteria > Pseudomonadati > Myxococcota > Myxococcia > Myxococcales > Myxococcaceae > Myxococcus > Myxococcus sp. AM010. The sequence goes on along the minus strand of NZ_JABXEO010000017.1, from coordinate 92,506 downwards.
GGCGAGGGCTCCAGCCACTGGCGCACCTCATCCACCGGCACGTTGGCCAGCACGTCCACCAGCGACATGCCGTGGACGAAGCGGCCCGGCCGGCCCTGCGCGTATTCGGGGTGGCGGAAGCGCTGCCAGAGCACGCGCACGTCCACGTCCCGGAACCGGCCCACCTGGAGGTACAGCGACGAGCCCAACCCCGAGTAGTACGTGTGCGCGCCCAGCTGCCGGCAGTACGCCACCAGCCGGGCTGACTTGTCCTCGCCCTGCTTGTCCAGCGTGGAGGCCAGGACGAGGTTCGGCGTCAGGCCCAGCGGCTCGTTGAAGAGGGCCATGCTCGCCAGCAGCACTCGCAGCAGCGAACCGGGGCCCGACTCGCGCGCCGCCGCGTCATAGAAGGGCTCCAGCCGGGGCAACACCTGCGAGGCGAAGCAGGGCCGCTTCGCGTACAGCGACACCAGCGTGCGCAGGTGCTCGCGGGCCCAGGGCTGACGTGCGTCCACCGCCAAGTCCTTGATGAGGGTGTCCCGGTGCGGGTCCTCCAAGGGGATGGACAGCCACTGGAACCCGGGCTCCGTGGGCGGGGGCAGGGGGACGTTGTGGGGCAGGGCCACCCGCGTGCGCCGCTGCCAGCCGCGCCGCAGCCACTGCACGTTGTCCAGCACGACGAAGGTCCCCGCGCGGGCCAGCTGTTCGTGGAAGTCCACCCACGGCAGGTAGTGCGGCTGCTCGGCGACCACGACTCCAGGGATGCCCGGCACGCGCCGAGGATAACGTCCTGGCGCCACCCCGTGGCCACCCGTTTGCCCGCGGTCCCGCATGTTTCCAGCGGGCGTGGGGTGTACCTGACCCCCGCGCTCCGGAGGCTCCCGGCTGGAAATGCCATGCTGCAGAACCGTAGTATTTTACAGCCCGTGTGTTTGGGGCCACGGAGCAGGGCGACTGGATGAAGTTCCTGTGTCTCACCACCGATGCGCGGCACCCCGTGGCGGAGGAGCTGCGGCGACAGGGCCAGGCCGTGCTCATCACCGCCGACCTGGTGGAGGCCGGCGCGGCGTTGGGGCACGGGCCCGTGGACGTGCTGGTGGTGGACGCGGCGGACCTGGCGGAGGACGCGCGCTGGTTGGACACGCTGCGGACGCGGGCCCGTCCCGAGGAGCCGTTGGTGCTGGGGCTGGCGCGGGAAGGCACCGACGCGGGGCTCGAGCCGCTGCTGGCCGCGGGGGTGGATGAGTTCCTGGTGGAGCCCTTCACCCCGGTGCAGGTGCGCGCGCGGCGGGTGTTGTTGGAGCGGCGGATGGCGGCGCGGCGTCAGCGGCAGACGTCCGAGGCGGAGGCGCGGGGTGAGCTGTCGCGGCTGGCCTCCATCATCCAGATGCAGTCGGACGTGTCGATGGCGGGCTTCGGGCTCGACGAGCTGATGCGGATGTTGTGCGAGCGCTCGCGGGTGCTGTGCGGCGCGGATGGCGCGGCGGTGGCGCTGCTGGAGGAGGCGACCGCGGAGGTGAACTACCTGGTGGCCACTGGCAGCCTGGCGCCCTTCATCGGCTTCCGGCTGAAGGTGGAGGGCAGCCTCACGGGCGCCAGCCTGCTGAGTGGCGAGGTGATGCGGACGGATGACTCGGAGACGGACGTCCGGGTCAACGCGGCGGCGCTGCGCCACGTGGGCGCGCGGTCGATGATTTGCGTCCCGCTGTGGCGCGAGGGCCGCCCGGTGGGCGCGCTCAACGTCACCAGCCGGCGGCCGAACGCGTTCGAGGACCGGGACGTGCGCACGCTGGAGCTGATGGCGGGCCTGCTTGGCGCGGCCATGGGCAACGCGGCCGAGGCCCAGGCGCGTCAGGAGTTGATGGCGCAGAACACGCTGGCGATGGGCGCGCTGGAGGAGTCGCAGGAGCTGTTCGCGTCCTTCATGGACAACATCCCCGCGGTGGCCTTCATGAAGGACGAGCAGGGCCGCCGCATCTGGGTGAACGCGCGCTACAGCCGGTTCTTCGGCTACCCGGTGGGCGTGGACATGTCCCACGTGTCCGATCTGGAGCTGATGCCCGCGGCCTCCGCCGAACAGTCGCGCCGGGACGACGAGGCGGTGCTCGCGTCCGGGAAGCAGAGCATCTCCGAGACGATGATTCCCGCGCGCGACGGCACCGAGCGCCACTGGCTCACCTACCGCTTCATCGTGCGGGAGCGCTCGGGGCGGCGGCTGCTGGCGGGCGTGGCGGTGGATGTCACCGACCGCAAGGCCATGCAGGCGCAGCTCGTGGTGTCGGACCGGCTGGCGGCGGTGGGCACGCTGGCGGCGGGCGTGGCGCACGAAATCAACAACCCGCTGGCCTTCGTCCTCTCCAACCTGTCGTTCCTCGCGGGCGAGCTGCACGCCCTGGCGCGGGAGCTGCCGCCGGGCCGCATGGGGGAGCTGGAGGAGGTGCTGCGCGAGGCCACCGACGGCGCGCACCGCGTGCGGCAGATCGTCCGGGACTTGAGGACCTTCTCCCGGGGCGACGACGAGGTGGCCACCGCCGTCAACGTGAAGGCGGTGCTCGAGTCGGCCATCACCCTGGCGCGCAGCGAGCTGAAGCTGCGCGCGCGGCTTGTCCGCGACTACCGCGAGGTGCCGCTGGTGGAGGGCAACGAGGGCCGCTTCGGACAGGTGTTCCTCAACCTGCTCATCAACGCCGCGCAGGCCATCCCGTTGGGCCATTCGGAGCGGCACGAGGTCCGGCTGAGCCTGCGGACGGCCGGGGACCGCGTCGTCATCGAGGTGCGGGACACGGGCGTGGGCATGCCGCCGGAGGTGCGCGCCCGCATCTTCGACCCCTTCTTCACCACCAAGCCGGTGGGTGAGGGCACGGGGCTGGGCCTGTCCATCTGCCACGGCATCGTCACCGGCTTTGGTGGAGACATCTCCGTGGAGAGCGAGGAGGGACGGGGCAGCATCTTCCGCGTCTCCCTGCCGGTGGCGCAGCGCGCGAAGGAGCCGGTGGCGCCGCCGCTGCGCATGCCCCTGGTGGGCTGAGCTCAGCGGCGGAACACGGGCGGGAAGACGCGCGGGGCCTTCTTCTTGCGCAGGCAGCGCACGTCCGCGTCCATGTAGCAGGCGGAGAAGGCGCGGCGGCGCAGGCCGGGGCGCCCGCGTCCGGAGCGGTGCCAGAGGTGGTTGTGGACCAGGAGGGCCTCGCCGGCGCGCACCGGCAGGGACACGACGCGGGCTTCGGCGTCGGCCGCCGCCACCGCGTCCGGAGGAATCACCCCGCCCAGGGCCGTCACCAGGCCGCCGCGGTGGCTGCCCGGAATGACCTCCAGACAGCCGCCGTCCTCGGGGGCGTCATCCAGCGCGGTCCAGACCTGCAGCTCCGGCTCCCGGGTGAGCCCCCACAGCCGGCCACCATCCTGGTGCCAGGGCAGGTTGCTGCCGCCGGCCTGTCCCTTGTGAAAGAGGATGGCGCGGTAGAGGACGATGTCGCCGGGGATGCGGGCCCGGGCGAGGCGTTCGAACAGCGGGTTCTCCAGCCACGCCAGGAAGCGCGGGTCCTTCTCCAGCTTCTCCAGCTTGCGGTAGTCCAGGGAGGGGCCCTGCCAGCCCAGGCCCAGGGGGGCGTCCTCGTAGCGGCCGGTGGTGGCGTCCGGCTGAAAGAAGAGGCCTGGGTGGACGACCCGGCCCAGCATCAGGTCGTCGGCTCGCTCGCGGAGCGCGTCCAGGCCCTCGTCACCCAGCACGCGGCCCAGCTTCGCGTAGCCGTGCTCGGCGTAGTGGGCCAGGGCAGGGCGGATATCGAACCGTTCCACGTCGACGCAAAGCATGGCGCCCCCTCATACCCCGGCACACGCCCGTCAGGGCAGGTTGATGCTTGCGCCTCCGGCCCGGGGGCCGCATGGTGGGAGGTGGCATGCCCTACCGTCGCACCACGCGCTTTGTGACTGCCCCGGATGGTACCCGGGTCGCCTGGCATACCCACTTCGGCAACCTCCGGGAGGCCACCGCCGACTCGGAGCTGGTGGCCCGCCCCACGGTGCTGCTGACGAACGGGATTGGCTCCTCGGAGAACTTCTGGCGCTACCTGGTGGCGAACCTGGAGCAGGACCACCGGGTGGTGCACTGGAACTACCGGGGCCACGGCAGCAGCGATGAGTCCCTGGCGGACGGGTACCAGATTCCCGTGCACGTGGACGATTTGGAGCGCGTCACCGAGGCGCTGATGGCCCGAGGGGACGGCAAGCCGCCGCACCACGTGGCGTTCTCCATGGGCGTGCGCGTCCTGCTGGACTTGTACCGGCGGCGGCCGGACCTGGTGCCGTCCATGACGCTCATCGCCGGGGCGCCGGGCGCGTTCGGCTCGGGGGCGGATACGGCGGGCGCGCGCGCGTTCCTGTCCGCCGCCCGGGGCATGCTCAAGCTGGCCACGCCCACGCTGCCGCTGGCGGCGCCCGTGGCGCACGCGGTGATGGCCAGCCGCTTCGCCTATCCCTTGGGCCGCATGGTGGGGGCGCTTCGGGCCCGGGCGCCTCGGGCGGACATCGACGAGTTCATGCTCGCCCTGCGCCGGATGAGCCCCCGCGCCTACTGGTACACCCTCCGGGGCATGGTGGAGGGCCACGCCTGGGACGTGGCCAGGACGGTGCAGGTGCCCACGCTCATCGTCGCCGCCAGCAACGACATGCTCGTCCCGCTGGGGGAGATGGAGCGGATGCGTGACGTGATGCCACACGCGCATTGGATGCGGGTGGATGACGCGGGGCACGCGGGTCTGCTGGAGGCCGGGTCGGAGATCGCCGAGGCCGTGCGTGTCTTCCTCGTGGACCACGGGTTGGAGTCGCCCCATGCGGTCGGGGAGCACGCTCCGGTGCCTCCGGCCTAGCGCCTGGAGCGCAGCCGCGTCCCGGGCCCTTGAAGTGGGTCAAGGCGCTGCGCGTCCGCCGATCTCCGGGAACCGCTCATAGGCCCGCAGGAGCGCGTCCAGGTGGGCGGGGTTGTCCAGGTCGAGCGGCGCGTCGGTGAGCTGCACGACCCAGCCGCCCGACTTCGTGCGCCGCGCTCGCGAGAGCAGTTCGGCGTCACGGGTCGGGTCCGGGAACCCGATGGCTTGCGCGGCAGCGGCGGACCAGTAGTTGAGCCACCCGAGGTAATAGGGAATCTCGGGCGCGCGGAGGTGCTCGAAGAGCTTCAGGGCGGGCAACCCCCGGCGAGGGGACGGCGGCCCTTGCGGCGTGGGGGCTGTCTGATACGCGATGTCCACCGCCGCGTCGTAGGGCGTCGCTCGTCCCCATAGCGCATGTGCCCCTTCCGCCACGCCCTCAAGCACCGCCACCGCCGACGCGATCACCGGCTCGTCCAAGGGCAGTTTCGCGTGCACCTCAAACTGGGCCTGACCGCCTGGGCTGAAGGGGCCCGGGTTTTCCGTTCCCCAGACCGTCACGGGGTAGCGCTCGTCCCCGTTACACACCATCGGGAAACCTCCGTCCTCAATCTTTTCCATGAGCCACGCGTCACGCTGCGGCAATGCAATGGGGCGCCCGCTCTTGGAAAGCCGCCATTCCAGCCGCAAGCCGGGAAGCGTCTTCTCCATCCCATGAATGCTATCGATTGCGCGGCGATCTCTGCCCGCAAGCGCAGGCGCGTAGACGATGAAGGTGAGTCTTTTTCGCGCAGTCATCGCTTACACCCCGTGACGACGACATTCAGGGACTGATTCTCTTGCAACAGCGCGTCTCTGTGCGCCTCGGTACTCACCCCAATGACAAATTCGTATCCGCACGCCATAGCAGCTTTTCTCTCCTTTCGTAGCTGCTCGATTTCCCTCTTGATCTCCTGGTCTTGGATGAAATCATTGTACAAATCAAACCGATGGGTCTTGATCTCCCAGAGCACGCGCCTGCCGACTTGAAGCGCATCGAAGCGTACACCGCCAACAAGCACATCCATTCCGGGATAACGGTTGGGCGGGAACTGGTCGGCGCACTCATTGTGTGGGTCGTCCTCGCCCGCGTGGGGCACTGGAACAGGCTCGCAACTGGCGCGGCGCGTCCGGTCCACGAGTTCAGGTGGCACCGGGGGCTGCCAGTCCTGTCCCGCTGGATCGGGCTTCAGCTTGGGTTTGCGTTGCGCTACAGCTTCCCGGGTTGCCACTTTCGCTCCTCGTGAGGCCCCTGCCTCCTCGGGGTAGGCGTGGCGTAGCGCATATGCATCCAGTTCTTCCTTGATGGCGACGGCGACCACCACCACGCCAAGGACGATGACGGCTCCCACAACGATTTCAGGAGCCAGCAGAACGCAGAGCCCGACGCCCAGGGCACCAGCGCCAGCGGAGGCGACCGCGCATCTTCCGGTGGTGTCGTGGAACTCGAGCCGGTCATGGTCGAGGGTTTGATAGCACCGCTCAATCAGCACGGGCCAAGGCTGGGAAGCCTCGCGGACAACGCACTGCCCGCCGTCCGTCCAGGGCAGCGCCGCCGCTCGCTGAAGGTTGGCGATTCTCTGGATCCGAGTTCCCCGCGCGCTGGGCGACGGTGTCGACGTAGCGCAGGCGGAGAGAAGAAGGAGGAGTCCGATGCAAGCGCGGGAACGCATGACCACCGCCCTTCCACCAAGGTAATGAGCTACGGGGCCGGGATGGCCCACTCTGGAGTATGCCAGCACGCGCTGATGACGCGGGGACTCGGTACGTGCCCGTTGGCGAGGGATGCGCTTCGCCGAGTCGGGAGGTCCGTGGTTTGTTGCGCCGCATGGCACTCCCCGCGCTTCATCACGCCCGGCGCCCCGCCTTCGCCGCCACCTGGCCCACCGAGCTCCTGGACGTCATCACCGCGAGGCTCGCGGACGAGGTGCACGCCCAGGACTTGCGCGTCATCGTGCTCGCCCCCACCCAGGACCGGCTGCGCGTGGGCGTCTGGCTTGGCACCGAGTGGGACAACTACCCCTACGTGACGGGAGACGCGGCGGCCGCCGGCTTTGTCTCGCTGACGCCGTGGCTCGACGAGCTCGACGCGCTGTCCCGAGGGGAACGGACGCTCCCCCCGCCCGAGGACTGGACGCCGCTCGCGCCGCTCCACTTCCACGATGCGGCGCGCGATGCCTCCTTCCTGGCCTGGTGGCTCGAGCTCCACCGCGCCCTCGTCGCCAGCGCCATCGAGCTTGGCACGCGCCTGCTGGCGGAGCGCTTCGAGCAGCCCGTGGGCGTCTTCGTGTCCATGGACGGAACCGAGGCCCAACTCGTCTCCTTCTGTCACCCCCGAGGCGCCCCGCTCTGGCCCGTGCAGGAGCACCGGAAGGAGCACGGCTACGGCAGCGTCTATCCGCGCGCGTCCCTCGAAGGCGACACGATGGTCCTCTTCTACCCGGAGGGCGAGGGTGAAAGTGGCGGGCCGCCCGCCATCCGTTGCTGGTCCCATGCCCAGGTCGTCCGGGCCCGCGTGGACCGGAAGGCGCTGCACGTCACCGCGCGCTTCAAGGGCGAGGACTTCGACGTGCGCTTCAGCGCGGGCCACACCCACCCCCGGTTCGGAGGGCCAACGCCGCCCGCCATCATCAACGCCCTGCTCGGGTTCTTCAGGGCCAGCGGCGGGCTCGATGCTGGCGACCTGGCGCCACCGCTGCCCACGAGCGCCGAGGAGGTGGCGGCCACCCTCGCCGCGCTTCCCACCGCCCAGGAGCAGCTCCGGTACGTCACCGGCCTCGCGCGTGTCGTCAGCCTCGAGCGGCTGATCAGCCTTCTGGCGGGCCTCGAGGTGGCCGCGCCGACGCGCGGCGCCCTCCAACGCGCGCTTGCCGCGGACGCGCTGGACGCAGGGCAGTGGGCCACGGTGCTCGCCCATTTCGAGCAGCTCTCCGAAGAGGACCGCTCGTCCTGGATGGAGACACGGGCCCTCACCGGGCTTGGGCGCTGGGAGGACGTGCTGCGCGTGGCCAGCGATGATGCCCTCCCGGAGCGGGCGCTGGCGCTCGGTGCACTCGGGCGCCTCGACGAGGCGCTGCCCCTGGTCGACAAGGACAGCTCCGGGAGTGACGCGTTGGCGGTGCTCGCGCTGCTTCAGCATGCGCATGCGCCGGAGCAGGCCTCCGCCACGCTGCGCGCCGCCCTCGCCGGAGGGGTCCGCGAGCACCTGCTCGTTCATGTGGAGGCCTCGCCCGGGCTGAGTCCCATCCTGAAGGCGCACCGGGACTTCGAAGCGGCCGTGCGCGCCAGCCGCGACGCCTGCGAGCGGCTCGACCTCTCCCCGCTGAGGCTGGAGCCGGCGCGGATCCTCGCTGTCGAGCCCGCCACGCGGGCGCTGATCGCGCCACTCGAAGATGCCGACGCGGAGTCCAAGCGTTCGTACTTCCTCGCGGTCGTGGAGCGCCCCGGTGGAAGCTGGTGGGGGGCTGACAAGGAGGGCACGCTGTGCGAGTACCGCGCGGACGGGGGCGCGAAGACACTCGCCACGTTCAGCCCCCGCATCGAGGAGCTCGTCGCGCTGGAGTCCGGGGTCGTGGCGGCCGTGGGCTCGACGCTCGTGCTGCTGGATGCGGCGGGCCAGGCACGAGCGACGCTCCAGAGCCCCCGCGCAGGGGACGGCCCCATGGCCGCGCAGGGCGCGCTCCTGGCCTGCGCGAACGGCGAGGCGCTCAACCTCTACCGCGTCACGGGCGACACGTTGCAGTGGCTGGCCCCGCTCGCCATGCCTGGCCACAGCGCCATCGGCCAGCTCGGCTTCACCGGGCCTGGACAGCTGCTCGTCACCGCCGGGCGGCACCTGGTCCTCTTCGACGTGAGCGAGCCCACGCGGCCGGTCCCCCTGCGGCGCTGGACTGACGACGTGGACTTCGAGCTCGTCTCCACGCGTGAGGGGGCCGCCGCGCTGACCCGGGGGGAGTGGGTCTGGCTGGTGGAGGTGGGCGAGATGCTGCGCGGCAAGCACAAGCTGCACCTGGGCGCCTCCCCGACGGCCGCGGCGAGCGACGCGGCGCCGTGGGCCTTCTCGGCGCGCGGCCGTGTGGTGGAGGTCTCCGGCGCAGTCGCGCGCGAGGTCTTCCTGGTGGGCGCGGATGGCTCCCGCCTTGGCCCCCGGGCCCTCTCCCTCTCGGGCAGCCAGGGCACCGCCGTCACCCATGACACCGTGCTGCCGCTGTCGTCCGTGGAGCTCGACACGGCGCCCTTTACCGCGCACGTTGAGTCCCTCCTCCCGCGAGTGCGGGAGTGGCTGTTCGGCCACCTGGAGGCGTGGGCGCGCGACGGCGTCCGGGCCCCCGCCGGCGGGGGACATGCGCCCCTGGGGGGCCTCGTCCTCACCTGGATGACGGGGTTGTGGGCCGGCCTGCGCGGCCAGCCGCCCTGCAGCGTTGTGTCCCTGGGGTATGACAACTCCGGGGCGCTGCCGCTCGAGGGGGTTGGGACGCCACCGCCGCCCCGGGTCGCCCCCGCGTCCTCCTCCATGGCCGCGGAACGACAGACCCGGGCGCTGGAGGACGCGCGAGAGCAGCGCGCCATGCACGAGCAGCTCCGGGTGTGCCGCGCGCTCCTCCGCGAAGCCGCGGCGGCCTTCGCGCACCGCACCTCCGCGCGGACCTTCTTGCTCGCGCTCGACACCGAGGATGGCCTCGAGGTCCTCGACGTCCTCCCGGGAGGGGGAGCGGCGCTGCCCCACCGCGCCGCGGACGCGCCGCGCGCTGAGCGGACGCTCCGGGAGCTGCTGAGCGCCGCGGATGCGGGCCTGTCGATGCCGAACCTCGTGGCCCGCGCGCGCCGCGACGCCGCCGTCCGCGCCGCCGTCCTGGCCCTCTTCGAGCAGGAAGGGCTCGAGGCCGCCGGCCGGCTCTCGCTCGAGCTGCTCGACGTCGACCTGGAGGGCTGCGCGCGCGCGTGGCTCGCCGTGGCCGCGCGCGACGCTCACCAAGGACTCCCAGGCCTCATCGCCCTGGCTCGGCGCGGCCACGCCGGGGCCCGCGCGCGGCTGCTGAGCCTCGTTGATGCCAGCGACGCCCGTCTGGCGCTCCAGGCGCGCGTGGAGCTCGGCCGCGCCGACGAGGACGCCACGGTGCCCCTGCTGGAGCGCCACCTCGCGTCGCCTGGGGAGGTTGACGAGGTGCTGGCGCGTGCGCTCGCTGCCCTGAGCGACGCGCGCATCGTCCGCCTGCGAGCCGCGCTCGAGTCCGCGCGCGCGCGACAGGGCGCCGAGACGGACAGGCTCCTGCTCCCCCTGGTGCGCAGTGGCTGGGCTCCCGACGAGGAGACGGTGAGGGCCGGCAACGAGGCCCGCCTTGATGAAAGCGAGTTCGTCGCGAGCGTCTTCAGCGACGACGCGCCGGAGGGCTCGGCGAGCGCGGTGCGGCACTGGACGGCGCAGCGCATCGCCAGCGCGGTGGCCGCGGCAGGCCCCCTCTGGCCCCAGGAGGTCCCCCTTGAGCCACACCGGACGGGTTGGCAGCGCTTCTTCACGCTCGCCTGGCCGTACTGGGAGTCCCGTGGGGTGCTTCCCAGGCTGTACGAGACCCTGGCGAAGTGTGAGCAGGAGGCGGACGCGGAGCTGGCGTACCAGTTGCTCTTCCAGGGGCTGCTGCGCGGAGACCCACGGGGCGCCGAGCTCGGGCGGGCGCTCGCCCGGAACGCGGCCCACGCGAGCCGCCATGCGGAGACGACGCGACTGGCCGTGTTCTCGCGCCTTCAGTTCGGATGGTCCCTGGTGAAGGCCAGGCGCCTGACGGAGGCGCGCCAGGTGGCGGACGCGGCGCTCGCCGACGCGCCCGGAGATGGGCAGGTGCGCTTCTTCGACGCGCGCGTCGCCTGGCTCGAACGCGATGACCCCACCGCGGCGCTGGAGCGCATCGAGCCGGCCCTCCGCGCCGCGCGTGACTCCGTGGGGCGCGCCCGGCTGCTCAACCTGTACGGCGCCGCGCTCGACGCGCTGGGCCGCCACGCGGAGGCGCTCGACTGGTTCCACAAGGCCTTCGCCGCCAACGAGTCGTCGGTGGACGGCCACACTGGCAAGTCAGGTGACCCGGAGATGTCCCACGCGATTCTGTCGAACATCGCGGAGATGCACTGGAGGCTGGGTCAGCGGGAAGAAGCCCGGCGTCACGCCGAGCAGGCCGCGCGACGGGGCTCCACGACGGAGATCGTCATGGAAATCCTCGCTGAAAAGCGAGCCTGACGGCCGGCCCTGGCTCCCACCCTTCGGCCCTTGCCGCCGGGTGGATCAAGAGCCGGGCTTGGGTCCAGTGAAAACGGAAACTGCCGCCCAGATTGCGTCGCGGGTGACAGATATGGGATGCAGGGGGCTCTTCAAGGTTCAACGGAGACTCTTTACTCATGCCCTGGTCCTACCGGCAGATGCTGGCGCCGCTGTCCGCGCTGCTCCTTTTGATGTCCGCATGTGGCGACGATCCTGAAGTCCGGCCCGTCTGCGGCAATGGCGTCGTCGAGGCTGGCGAGACGTGCGACGACGGCAACCGGAACAACGACGACACCTGTGACAACTCCTGCCGGCGTCCCACCACGGACGATGCGGGCACCGACGCGGGCACCGGTGAAGAGGACGCGGGCACCGGCGAAGAGGACGCGGGCACCGGCGAAGAGGACGCGGGCACCGGCGAAGAGGACGCGGGCACCGGCGAAGAGGACGCGGGCACCGGCGAAGAGGACGCGGGCACCGGCGAAGAGGACGCGGGCACCACCGAGGATGGTGGTTCGGGCGAGCCGGACTCCGGCACGGCCGAGGACGGCGGCTCCGGTGAGCCGGACGCGGGTTCGGAGGAGGACGGCGGTTCGGGTGAGCCGGATTCCGGCACCGACCTGGATGGCGGCCCGGGGCCTGACCTGGACGCCGGCACCGACGCGGGCACGGGCGAGGACGACGCCGGCACCGACGCGGGTACGGGCGAGGACGACGCCGGCACCGACGCGGGCACGGGCGAGGACGACGCCGGCACCGACGCGGGCACGGGCGAGGACGACGCCGGCACCGACGCGGGCACGGTCCAGGTCTCGCTGGACAGCTTCGGTCCGACGGGCACCTTCGCGCGCTCCGGCACCACGGGGGCGACGTTCCCCGAGGCGCTGACGGTGCGCCTGCGTGAGGACGCTCCGGCGGAGGTCTGGGTGGAGGTTGCTTCGTCCAGCGCCGTGCTGAACGTGCAGGGCGGCCTGGTGCGCATCGCCCCGGGTGAGCGCTCCGCCACGGTGCAGGTGACGGCGAACCTGGCCGCGGATCCGGAGACGGACAAGGCGACGCTGACGGCCACGCTGGGCAGCGACACGCGCGAGGCCACGGTCCGGGTGCTCGCGGAGGATCAGGCCGCTGAGCTGTCCACGCTGTCGCCCGAGGTCATCTCGGTGAGCGCGGGCCAGACGCAGGGCTTCACGGTGGAGCTGGACGTTCCCCCGGCGCAGGACACGGTCATCCAGCTCGCGCTGGAGCCCGCGTCGCTGGGCACGGTGCCGGCGACGGTGACGGTGACGGCCAACAGCCTGTCCGCCAAGTTCGACTTCACCGCGGGCAGCGAGGGCGGCGAGGGTCAGCTGGTGGCCGCGCTGAACGGCTCGTCCATCGCGGCGGCGGTGCAGGTGAGCGGCGGCGGCAGCAGTACGGGCCATGTGGTCATCAGCGAGATCGCGCCGCAGGGCCCGGGTGGTGCCGGCGATGAGTTCGTCGAGCTCTACAACCCCACGTCGAGCCCGGTGGACCTGAGCGGCTGGAAGCTCCAGTACAAGTCCGCGACGGGCACCTCCGGCTACACCGGCAACTACTCGCTGCCGGACGGCTCCATCATCGCGCCGCGCGGCTACTTCCTGGTGGGCGCGGGCGCGTACTCGGGCAGCGGCGCCACGGGGCGTGACGTGAGCTGGGGCACCATCTTCGCGATGGGCGCTGCCGGCGGCCATGTGCGCATCGGCTACCCGGAGTTGGAGGGGAGCGACCCCATCGACTCGGTGCTGGTCGTGGACACCGTGGGCTACGGCAGCACCGCCAACCAGCCGGAGGGCAACCGCATCCCGGCCTCGGCGCCCGCCGCCGGCAGCTTCGAGCGCAAGGCCTCGGCCACGTCGACCGTGGAGTCCATGACCACCGGCGCGGACGCGCTGCTGGGCAACGGCCACGACTCGGAGGACAACGCGGCGGACTTCATCATCCGTCCGACGCGCCAGCCGCAGAACACGTCGAGCGCGGCGGAGCCGTAGCAGACCCCCTTGTCCGCCCCTACCGCCCGTGTGTGCGGTAGGGGCTGGTAATGCCGCACGGGGCGGGCCATAAGCCTTCCCCGTGCGAGTCGTTTCGTGGAACGTGAACGGACTGCGCTCGGTGCACCGCAAGGGCTTCCTGCCCTGGCTCGCGGGGTGCCGAGCGCAAGTCGTTGGCCTTCAGGAGGTCCGCGCGCGCGCCGACCAGCTCCCCGACGAGGTGCGCTCACCGCCCCGGTGGAAGACGCACTTCGTGGCGGCGGAGCGGCCGGGCTACAGCGGCGTCGGGCTGTACAGCCGCCTGGAGCCCGATGAAGTCGTGACGGTGCTCGGCGTGGGGGAGCTGGACGTCGAAGGGCGCCTGCAGATTGCCCGCTTCGGCAAGCTCACCGTGGTGAACGGCTACTTTCCCAACGGCAACGGGAAGGACCGGGACCTCAGCCGCATCCCCTACAAGCTGACCTTCTACCGGCGCCTCTTCGAGCGGCTGGAGAAGCCCCTGCGCGACGGTGGCCGGGTGCTGGTGATGGGCGACTTCAACACGGCGCATCAAGAGCTCGACCTGGCGCGGCCCAGGGAGAACCGGGAGACGAGCGGCTTCCGGCCCGAGGAGCGCGAGGAATTCGACCGGTGGCTCCGCGCCGGCTGGGTGGACACCTTCCGCCACTTCAACAAGGGTGGGGGGCACTATTCGTGGTGGAGTCAGCGGTTCGGCGTTCGGGAGAAGAACATCGGCTGGAGAATCGACTATGTCCTGGCCTCGCCAGCGGCCATGGCCTACGTGCGCAAGGCTGGCATCCACCCGGACGTGCTCGGCTCGGACCACTGTCCGGTGAGCGTGGACCTGGACCCCGCGGTTCGCTGACGCTTGTTCGAGGCTCTCATGAACGCACTGCTCTCCATCTGGACGTGGATCGAGATTGGCCTGGTGGCACTGGTCGGCTTCTGTGTGCAGCTGTCGCTGGCCATCCTGACCTGGGCCTTTGACCGCAAGCGCCACGTAACGGGGCGCTGCTTCCGGCTCATCGGCGTCACCGCGGCGAAGCTGACGCCGTTCTGGCGCTTCGGCGTGCACGGCCAGGTGCCGGACAAGCTCGCGCCGAACACGGTGGTCGTGAGCAACCACGAGTCCAACGCGGACCCGTTCCTGATTTCTCACCTGCCGTGGGAGATGAAGTGGCTGGGCAAGGCCAGCCTCTTCAAGATTCCCGTGGTGGGCTGGAGCATGTGGATGGCGGGGGACATCCCCGTGCACCGCGGCGACCGGGACTCGGCGACGGGCGCCATGGCGAAGTGCCGCCAGTGGCTGGCCAAGGGCATGCCGGTGATGATCTTCCCGGAGGGGACTCGCTCGAAGACGGATGACCTGCTGCCCTTCAAGGACGGCGCGTTCCGACTGGCCATTGAAGCGCAGGCGGACGTGCTGCCGCTGGCGGTGAGCGGGACGCGGCGCGCGCTGCCGAAGCACTCCTGGCGCTTCGCCACCTCGCGCGGTCTGGTGACGGTGGGCACGCCCATCTCCACCAAGGGGATGACGCTGGCGGACGTGGAGACGCTGAAGAGTCTGGCCCGCGATCAGATCTTGACGCTGCGGGCTTCGCTGATGCCGCTGACGCGCACCGGCACCGAGCCGGCCGTGCCTCCGGGGCCGGCCAGCGCCGCGTGACTCAGACGTCTTTGTCGTCGCGCTCGTCGACGATGTGGCAGCCGGTCTCCTCGTCGAGCGCGTCTTCAATGAAGCCGCGCACGATGTCCCGGCCGCCAATCTCGAAGGAGAGGCTGACCTTGTCGCCCTTGACCGCCTCATCCAGATCCACCTTCAGCCGTCCCCCCAGGGCGATGGCGTTCCCTTCGACGGCGGCGCCCTTGTGGACGCGGACCTCTCCGCCCAGGGACACCGCGCTGCCTGTCACCCGGGCACCGGCTTCGATGATGACGCGGCCCCGGATGGCGACGACGTCCTCCACCACCGCGCCCTTGCGGACGATGACGTTGCCCTCCACGGCGACGCCGTCCTTCACCTTCTCACCCGCTTCGATGATCAGGTCCGTGCCCTGGACGGCGCGGCTGCCGTCCTTTGACTGCGTGGCGCACACCACTTTCCACTTCTGGGGTGGCTTCGCGTCGTCCTCGGCGAGGGCAGGGGTGGCGAGGGTGAGCCCGAGGGCCAGAGCGGCAAAGGGGGACGAGCGCATGCGAGGCTCCTGTGAAAGCCGTGACACCGCTGCATACGCGCCCGTCCGGAAACGATTGCGTGCCCAGGCCCGTCGCGTTCCCGGCGTACGGCTTGCACACTTCAAGTTCCACCTCCACCCGGGAACACGTCCTGTCCGCCACGCCCCTTCGAGATGATGACGTCCGTGACTTGAGCATCTGGGGGTATGCCCTGGGCTACTTCGTGGCCTATGCCCCCTACAGCGCGCTGACGAAGGCGCTGTCCGGAGGCGCCTTGCCCGGCATGGGGCAGGGCATCTCCGGCTTCACGCTCCTGCCGGTGAGCACCGCGGCCTCGCTGGTGGGGATGTTCGCCTTCCTCACGTGGATGCGCTGGTGGCGTCACGCGGGGCACCGTCAGGTGCTGGGCCTCCAGGTGCCGGTGCCGGGGCGGTGGACGCTGCTGTCGGGGTTCTGCTCGGCGGCCATCATCGGCACCACGACGCTGGCGTACACCCTGCCGGGGGCGTCCATCGTCTTCATGATGCTGCTGATGCGCGGCGGCGTGCTCGTCCTGGCGCCGCTGGTGGATGTCCTCAGTGGACGGCGGGTGCGCTGGCCCTCCTGGGTGGCCTTGGGCTTGAGCTTCGCGGCGGTGGCGGTGGCCGCGGGCTCGTCGGTGAGCCCCACGCTGACGCTCCTGGCCACGGTGGACGTGGGCGTGTACCTGGCGGCCTACTTCTTCCGGCTGCGCGCCATGAGCCAGCTGGCCAAGTCCGGTGAACGTGAAGTCTCCATCCGCTACTTCGTGGAGGAGCAGATGGTGGCCACGCCGGTGCTGGTGAGCACCCTGGCGATGCTGGCCCTCATCGGCGGCGACGGCGTGCTCGGGGACATCCGCGACGGCTTCACCGGGGCCTGGTCGCGAGGCCACCTGGCCTCCGAGGTCGCGGTGGGACTGCTGTCGCAGGCCACCGGCATCTTCGGCGGCCTCATCCTCCTGGACGGGCGGGAGAATGCCTTCTGCGTGCCGGTGAACCGCGCGTCCAGCGTGCTCGCCGGGGTGGTGGCCACGGTGGTGATGTCCGTCACACTGGGGCAGCCGGGCGCGGGGGCCCTGGAGCTGGTGGGCGCCGCGCTCGTCGTCGCATCCATGGCGGTGCTGGCCGTGCCCACGGTGCTGGCCGCGCGGCGGAAGGCAGGGGCGCAGACCGCTCCTCCGGTGGCCTCCGCCCCGGGGCCATGAGGCGCGTCAGCGCGGTTTCTGCTCGGACAGGTGGATGGTGAGCACCGGGCAGGACGCGCGGGCGACGACCTTCTGCGCCACGCTCCCCAACAGCAGGCGAGGGAGGCCACGCCGGCCGTGGGTGCCCATGACGATGAGGTCGCACTTCTCCTGCTCGGCGAGGTCCAGGATGGTGGACGCCGCCTCACCCACGACGATTCGCTGGCTCATGGGGACGCCGGGTGGCTCACCCTGGTTCACCTGCGCCGTCAGCTCCTTGGTCGCCGTCTCCACGGCGACGTGCTCCAAGGATTGGGAGTTCCACCCAGGCGCGGCCACCAGCAGGTCGGGCGCCACGTACTGGGGCGGCTCCCAGGCGTGGACCACCTCGACCGAAGCATTGAAGGGCCGCGCGAGCTTCACCGCGTAGTCGATGACCTCCCGGGAGCCATCCGACAGGTCCACGGGAACGAGGATTCGGGAAACAGTCGCCATGTCTTCTTTTCTGGGCATGACCCGCTCCATATGGAAGCGCCGTGCCAGCGCCTCGCCGGCTGTCCGCTGGCCGGGCGTGCAAACCTTGCGGAGGGAGCGGCAGACCGCGCAAGGCGTGCGCACGATGGGCACCTCAACGAACGGAGGATTTTGTCATGCGTCCTCTCCCCATCGACCAGGGAACCGTGCTCATCATCGGCGCGGCCCGAGGGATTGGCCGGGAGCTTGCCCGGCTGCTTGCGCGTCGCGTTCGGACCCTGGTGCTCGTGGACCGTGAGGCCCAGGCACTGGAGCCCCTGCGCGAGGAGTTGCTGCTGCACTACCCGACGCTGGGCGTGCTCGTCGAATCCTGCGACGTCTGCGACCCCCGGCAGGTGGACGCGCTGCTCGCTTCGCTGGAGACGCAGTTCGTCCGCGTGGACGTGCTGGTGAACAACGCCGCGGAAGGTGACCAGGCGCTGTATGCCCAGGAGGGCTGGGAGCGCGTGGAGGCCATGCTGCGCGCCAACGTCTGGGTGCCCGCGCTGCTGACGCACCGGCTGCTCAAGCCCATGTTGGAGCGGGGGCGGGGCGGTATCCTCAACATCGGCTCCGGCGCGGCGCAGCTCATCCTGCCGGGCTCAGCCACCTTCGCCGCCACCCAGCGCTTCCTGGATGGCTTCACGGAGGCGCTGCGCCTGGAGGTGGAGGGGCAGGGCGTCACGGTGACGCGCGTGGCGCCGGGGCCGCTGTGGGAAGCGGGCATGGAGGGCACGGAGTCCCTGGCGCCGTTCTTCCACCTGTCGCTGGAGCGCTGCGCCCGCGAGGCGCTCGCCGGCTTCGAGCGCGGCGAGGCCCTGGTGTACCCGGGCCTGGGGCACCGGTGGGTGATGCGGCTGCTGCCAATGCTGCCACGCGGGCTCAAGCGGAGCCTGGGGCGGATGGCGCTGCGGGGCCTGCGGCGGGAGGCGTTGCTGCTCCCTGGGCAGGCCCCCAAGACGCTGCCGCTGTCGGGCGAGCCCTCACCCGCGTGACAGGCGTGGCTCGACGCTAGAGGCCAATCTCCGCCAGGCGCGCCTTCACGCGGGTGGCCTTCACGCCGGAGTTGGCCGTGCCGCGCCCTTGCGAGTTGCCGCCCAGGCCGTAGTGGTGCAGCCCCACCACCTGGTGCGAGGACGAGGACAGCACGGGCGAGCCGGACGAGCCGCCCAGCGTGTCCGCGTTGTAGGACAGGTCCGTGGTGCTGTAGTTGGCGTTGAGCACCACGCCCGGCGAGGACTTCTTCGTCGGCGTGCAGCCGCTCGACGTGTAGTAGTCGCAGTTCTGGTGGACCACGTAGATGCTGGAGTTGGTGGCGGCGTTGGCGCTGGCCACCGTCAGCCAGCCGTACACGTCACCCGGGAGCTGGCCGTTGGTGGCCGTGCAGCGCAGCGCCGTCATGTCGTCGCCAGCCCAGGTCCGAATCATCGTGCCGCAGTTGTACCAGACGCGGGCGGAGGAGCTGACGCCGTCCTCGTAGTTGAAGGACGCGCGCGCGCCGGAGGCCTGGGAGCTGCTGCCAACGCAGTGGTTGTTGGTGATGATGACGTCCCGCGACACCAGCCACGCCGTGCAGCGCGAGCCCACCGCCGGAATGGACAGGTAGCCCACCGCGCGTGAGCGCGTGCGCTGCGTGCCGGACAGGGTGGTGGCGCTCACCCAGTTCACCGAGCCCACGATGACGTTGGACTCTTGCGACTGCAGCGGCTCCTGGCCGTCCGCGTTGGGAACGTCGAGAGGTGCTTCGGTACCGCAGGCAGACAGGGCTCCCACCAGGAACAGCGCACGAACGCTCTTCGGGAACATCGGAACACCTCCTCGCGCTGAATTGCGCGGCGAGGCGCCAAGGCACGCGCCGTGCCATGCCAGCACATTGAGCGTCTCCGCTCGGAGCGTTCATCGCGCCGGCATGCGCGACTGGTGCGTCCTTGTCCCGGCAATCCGGTTGTTGATGTAAAGGAATTTCACAATCTCACTGGGGTGGTCAGTGAAATTCGCGATTTGCGAGATTGTCCGGAGGTGACGCGGTCCGGGTCAATCCGTTCCCCAGCCGTTGTCTCCGGCCAGGACAGGCGCTGGAAAAGTACAGGGGCTCAGCCGATGACCATGTCCTCGCGCTCCAGGGTGCCGGAGCCGAAGTCCCGCGAATGGCCCGCCGCGTCGGAGTAGCGCCGGAGGTTGAAGCGGGTGAAGAGCTCGTCGGACTCGCCGGTGGCCATCCACTGGGCCATGCGCTCCGCGACGGCGGGGGCCATCATGAAGCCGTGGCCCACGAAGCCTGACATCTGGAGCAGGTTGTCCAGGCCCGGGGTGCGCCCCAGAATCGGGTTGTTGTCCGGCGTCACGTCGTAGCAGCCGGCCCACTGGCGCAGCACCTTCACGTGGCCCACCTGGGGCAGCTGCTCCAGCAGCGCCTGCGAGAAGCGCGACACGAAGCGCAGGGTGCTGCCCATGTTGAGGCCCGCGGGCTCCTTGGCGTCACCCATGCCGCCCACGATCTCACCGCGCATGGACTGGCTGAAGTACAGCCCGCTGTCGAGCACGGACACCAGCGGCGTCAGGAAGGGCTTCAGCGGCTCGGTGCTGAGGATTTCGTGCCGGTGCGGCTCGTTGGGCAGCTTCACGTCCGCCAGCTTCGCCACCTGGGGGCTCCAGGCGCCGGCGGCCAGCACCACGGTGTCGCAGGCGATGTCGCCGCGCGTCGTCTTCACCTTGCGCACCTGGCCGCCGCTCGTTTCAAAGCCGGTGACGTCCGTGTACGTCTCCACGCGGACTCCGCGCTTCTGGCAGCCCTGCGCGTAGCCCCACAGGAAGGGCCAGGGGAAGATGACGCCGTCCTCCGGATTGTAGGACGCGATGAGGCTGTTCTTCATCGTGAGGCCGGGGACGATGCCGCGCGCCTCGTCGGGGGTGATGAGCCGGGTGGGGACGCCGAAGCGGTTGTGCAGCGAGACGTTGCGCTCCAGCCGCTGGGCCACCGGCTTCGTCTTCGCCAGGAAGATGTAGCCCCCCTGGCGCAGCCAGACGTTGATGCCCAGCTCGCGCGCGAAGCCCTTCATCAGCTCGATGGAGCGCTTGGCCAGCTCCACCAGCGAGGGCGTGCCCCACTGCATGCGCACGCCGCCGCCGTTGCGGCCAGACGCGCCCGCGCACAGGTAGCCGCGCTCCAGCACCACCACGTCCGTCTCACCGGCGCGCGCCAGGTTGTACGCCAGCGCCAGGCCCATGATGCCGCCGCCGATGATGACCACCTTCGCCTTCGCGGGCACCGGGCCCTCCGGGCGCAGCGCGGCGGGGAAGGCGTCCACTTCCTGGGGCAGCCCGCCCACGGGCGGCTGGGACTCGTCCACGGGCGCGGAGGCCAGCATCCGCAGCTCGGTGGGGTAGAGCGGCGGGCGCGGCGTGAAGGGCACCACGGCCGCGGGCTTGAGCGCCTTCTCCTTCTCCAGCAGCGCGGCCACCGCCGCCGCGCAGCTCTTGCCCTGGCAGATGCCGGTGCCGAAGCCGGTGTAGCGCTTCACCGACTCCACGTCGCGGAAGCCCCGGGACACCGCGTGACGGATGTCGTCCACGGTGACGTCCTCACAGGAGCAGATCATCGCCTTGCTCATGACAGTCCTCCCACCAGCGCCTGGGCCGCGCGCCGTCCGGCCGCCGCCGCTTCCCGCGCCGTGCCTCCGCCCGTGACGTCCCCCGCCGCGTACACGTCCTGTGCCTGGGTGCGTCCGTCCGCGTCCGTCTCCACCACGAAGAGCCCGCGCTGCGCGTCGAACGGCACCTTCGCGCCGCCCTGCCGCGCCAGCTCGAAGCTGGGGCTGACGGGGACGGAGACCAGCACCGCGTCACACGACACCTTCTCCCGGCCGCCGCCTTTGCGCGTGTAGCTGAAGGCGCTCACGCCGCGCAGGCCATGGGCCTTGGGCTCATCGCCGCGCACCGCCGTGGCATGGGCGCCCGGTGGCGGCGGGTCCCGCAGGTCCACCACCGCCACCACCTTCGTGCCGCGCTCCTGGAGCAGGTTCGCCAGCGCGTGCAGCTCCGCGCCCCAGCCCACCAGGGCCGCCGTCTGGGGCGCCACGTCGTAGCGGCGCAGCAGGAGGCTGGCCGCGCGGCCGGCGTAGACGCCGGGCAAGTCGTTGTTCTCGAAGGGCAGCGTGGGCGGATGGCCGCCGGGCGTGAGCAGGAAGCGCTCCGAGTACACCTTCACCAGGCGCGGCGCGTCCGCCTCCCAGGTGCCCACCGCGAGGAAGCGCCCCGCCTCGTCGTCGTACAGGCCCAGCGCGGTGGCCCGCGTGAGCACGCTGCTGGGTGGGATGCGGTGGACGTCGTCCAGGCTGGGGCCGCCGGCCTCCGGCGCGCCGTTCGCGAGCCGGCCCCCGAGCGCGTCGTCCCGCTCAATCAGGAGGAAGCCCACGTCCCGCTCGGTGAGCACGCGCGCCGCCGCCAGGCCCGCCGCGCCGCCGCCCACCACCGCCACGCGGGTGCGCACCGTGCGCGCGGGCGCCGTCACCGGCGCGGGCGTCTTGGGCAAGAGGCCCAGCCCCGCGAGCTGCCGCGCCACCTTGGCCATCACCTGCTCGGCCACCGGCACGCCGGCGAACATCTCGTGGTGGTCCATGCCCTTGGGGAAGGCCCAGTCGATGCTCTCGAAGATGTCCACCTTCGCGGAGGGGTAGGCGTTCTGCCGCTCCAGCTTCATGCCGTCCCGCGCGGGCGTGCGGCACGCGTAGACGTTGGGCACGCCGTCCACCCGCATCAGGCAATGCGAGCAGGCCCCGGCGAAGCAGTAGGGGCCTCGCGGCCGGTGGTACTTGATGGAGCGGGCGAGCAGCGGCTCACCCGCGGCAATCAGCGAGCACGCCACCGGCTCACCTTCGATGGCGGGGAGGCTCTCGCCCTCGAGGTCCACGGTGATGGCCCGGCCGCGCGGCGGTACGTCGGGAAGGCGTCGCATATGGGTGCGCGCAAAATGGCTTAGGCGGACCGGGCGGTCAAAGCCTCTGACGGCATGACGCGCAATGCCCAACACGCCTGGCTGACAGGCGCGGTGATGGCGCGCCCGAGCCTGGCTAAGGCGCACACCGTAAAACGAGCGGGGACCGTCCCGGGCGTGGGGCGCCCGGGACAGTCCCCGTGAAGGCTCGCGTCGGTGCGTGACGCGCCGGGCAAAGCACCCGGCAATCCCTGTCAGACGGGCTGCTCGCTGGACGGGATGATGGGCTCGGGCATGCCCTGCGGCCGGTGCCCGAAGCGGGTGCGGACCACCGCGCCCAGGGCCATCAGCCCGACCAGCGTGGTGAGGATGGGGCCGAAGATGGGGAGCGCGCCCACCACCATCAGCACCAGCAGCCCCAGGGCCAGCACCACCGCCTGCGTCTTCCGGCCGCGGAGGATGGGCAGCCTCGTGCCCAGCTCGCTCGCCACCGCCGCGTAGCCGAGCGCCGCCGCCAAGGGGGCCGCCATCCACAGCACCAGCGCCACCGGGATGCCGATGATGGTGATGCACAGCACCACCGTGAGGGGAAGCATCGCCAGCAGTCCCACGAAGCCGGTGAGCCCTGTCTGCACCGGCTTGCGGCGCACCTCCTCACCCAACTGCTTCATGCGCGCGGGGAAGAACATCTGTCCCAGGAAGCCGAGCCCGAAGAGCACCGCGAAGGTGAGGATGAAGCCCGCCAGGCCCGCGCCGTCATCGTCGCGGTCCCTCCGGTCTTCGTCAGGGTCCTTGGCTTCCTTCACGCCCTTCTTGATTTCGCTGGCCACCATGCGGCCAATGCCCGCGCCGCCGAAGGACTCGATGCTGCCCTCCACCCGGGCGTCGTCGTCGCGCTCCACGGAGCCGCCAAAGGCAGACACGTCGCCTTCCACGTGGGCGTCCGGCCCCAGGATGACGTTGCCGCCGAAGGCGTGGGCGTCCCCGTCCACGCGGCCGTGGACCTCCAGGTTGCCGCCGAAGGCGACCGCGTCATCCCTGACGTGGCCGTTGACCACCAGGTTGCCGCCGTACACCACGGCGCTCTCCACCGCCTGGCCTTCCTTCACCTCCAGGCTCTGTCCGCGCGCCACCACGTTGCGGCTGCCGTTGCGGCGCATCGTGCGCCGCACCTCGTCGCGGGCCCGCTTCATCTCGTCCCGGGCGCGCTTCATTTCCTCCCGCGTCTCCTCGGAGAACGCGTCCGGGAGGTCGGGAATCGGAGGGATGGGCGGTGCCGCCATCACGGGCGGGGCCTCCGGCGCGGGCGGAGCGCTGGGCGCGGTTGGAGCCTCCGGCGCGGCGGGCGCGACGTGGGCGTTGGCCGCACCCGATTCGGCGGCGTGCTTCTCCTGCGCCGTCATGGGTCGCAGCGTGAAGATGGTGCCGTCCTGGTCCAGCCGCAGCGAGTAGGCGCGGGCCACGGTGCGCAGGGCCTGGTTCGCCGTGACGTGGCGGACGTGGACCTCGGCGGGCACGTCCAGGTCACCGGTGACGACCAGGTTGAGGCCGCCCTTGTCGGCGATCGTCTTGAGGGCGTCGCGCAGGGTGCCGCGGAAGCTGATGTCGACGGTGCTCGCGGCGGGCGCCGTCACGCCGGCCTGGGGCGCCGTGTCCTGGGCAAGCGCCAGGGGGGCGCCGAGCAGCAGAGCGGGGAAGAGGATTCGAGAGAGGATCTTCATGGTTCGCTCACGCTTCGGAAGGAGAGGGACCGGTGCCGACGAGCCGCTTGAGGCCGTACAGTGACGTCAGCAGGAGGAAGGCGAGGGAGCAGGCCACCGTCAGGCCCGCGGTGGTCCACAACGCGTTGGCGCCGCTGAGGACGCCTTCGACGAAGGGCCGCCCCTGCACCAGCACGGAGGCCAGCCCGGTTCCCAGCCGGCCGAGCGCCTGGTCGCTCATCACCAGGTAGCCCAGCCCGCCCAGCATCGACGTCAGCAGGATGGCCAGCCCGGACCAGACCTCACGGCGCCGGGGCACGGGCTCGGCGGACACGCGCGCCATGACGCTGGCCACCAGGGTGGGCGGAGGGAGGGGGTCCGCCAGCCGGTACAGGTCCTGCTCCATCAGCCGGTGCTCTTCCAGGACGGCGGCGCAGGCGGCGCACTCGGCGGCGTGGTCCAGCGCGGGCCCTTCACCGGCTTCCAGCTCCGTGAAGAGGACTTCGAGGTCCGGACACAGGTGGGGATTCATCGCGGCGCCTCCTCCGTGGTCATCTTCTTGCGCAGCTTCTCACGAGCCCGGAAGAGCCGGGCCATGATGGTTCCAGGCGCACAGCCCATGATCTGGGCGATCTCCTTCGTCGTGCGCTTCTGGACGTAATAGAGGGCGAGCACCTCCCGGTCGTCGACGGACAGGGTGGCCATGGCCTCCTCCAGCGACTGCCGCTCCTCGCGGGCGATGGCGCCATCCTCCTGCGACGCCTCGCCGCTGGGGATCAGCTCCTTCATGGGCTCCAGCTCCTCGGTGCGCACCTTGGTGCGGCGGCGGAGCAGGTCCAGGCAGAGGTTGCGGGTGATGGCGAGCACCCACAGGTCGAACGGGCGCGCGTCGTCGTAGCGGTGGAGGTTCTGGTAGGCGCGAAGCAGCGCTTCCTGCGCCACCTCCGCGGCCTCGGCCTCGCGCTGGAGCAGCCGCAGCGCCAGGCCGTAGACGGGGCGCTGCACGCTGCGAACCAGGGCCTCGAAGGCGGACGGGTCGCCTCGTCGGGCGGCCTGCACGTCCGCTTTCCAGGGAAGCGGCGGGGCTTCCTCAGCCATCAGCATCCCGATGGCATGGGCGAGCGTCCCGGGAGCGTCGTCGAGGGCAAGAGCGTTCACGCCTTGTCCTACGGCGCGCCCGTCCGCCCATTGCATCCGGGCGAGACATCTCTATTTCTTCCGTGATTTCGCGGGTTTGGATTTCTGGGCGCGCTGGGCCGCGGTCTCAGCGCGGGCCGTCTCACGGGCGTCCTTGCGCTGGCGCTGGCGCTCGCGGAAGCCCACGGGCGTGGCGGGCTCCTCCGGGGCCGCGGGCCTGGCCTCGGGGGCCTTGGCGGCCAGGGTGCGGGCGCGGCCCGAGGTGGGCTCCAGGAGCTCCGGTTCCCGGGGACCGGTGCGGCGGCGGCCGGGCGCGCCAGCAGCGCCCCGGGCATCGCGGTTTCCAGCGGGCGCGCGCGTGTCGCGGTCTCCGGACGAGCGGCGGCGGGGCTCCGCGCCACGGCTTCCGGCGCGTGCGCCGTCCGTGTCACGGCGGGGCGGGCCCCGGCGGCTGGAGGGCTCGTGCGCGGCGGCGGCGGCTTCGGCCTCCACCAGCTTCGGCCGCTGCGAGGCGCGGATGGTCTCCGCGCTGTCCTCCGCGTAGTCGAAGTGGAACAGCCGCTTGACGACCAGGGTGGCGTAGGCGCCAGGCGGCAGGGTGAAGGCGATGTTGACCTTGATGTCGTCGCGGCTGAGCTCGTCCACCTGCGTGCGGCCCACGACGAGCTTGTGCGGGAACGACAGCAGGGGCCGCTCCTCGTGCTTGAAGTAGAGCCTGCGCTCGGCGCCGGGGACCTGCAGGTCCGACAGCTGGAGCTTCTCGCGGCCCAGCACCCAGCGCACGGCCTCCTCCACCTTCGGATCGCTGAACGTCGAGTTCGGCGCGAGCAGGGGGAAGGTGGCGTCGCGCAGCGTGCGGAGCACCTCCGGGCTGGCGTCGCGGTGGAACAGCAGCGTGCCGGCCTGGTAGCGCATGGGGAAGAGGTGCTCGCGCGGCAGCATGAGTTGGAGGTAGCGCCGCACGCCCTCGTTCCAGAGGAAGCTCTGGAAGGTGAAGATGAGCATCGCGCGGTAGTCCGCGTCGATCTGCATGAAGGCGCGCAGGTAGTCACCCGGCTGGTCGCGCAGGGACTTGAGGACGCGGTGGTACTTGCGCGTGCCCTCATACGGGACGCGCGCGTCCCAGCGGCCCCAGTTCTCCCTCCAGAAGGCCTTGATCTTGGCGTCCTCCGTCCGGTCCAGCTCGGACGGCTTGGCCATGTAGTTGTGCAGCGCGGCCTCGAAGTCGCCCCGGATGAGGTCCTTGGCGATGAAGCCCTGGCCGTGCTTCAGCGAGCCGAAGCGCTGGCTGTCGAAGTAGTTGATGACGCCCAGGCGGTTGACCTCGGCGGTGGCCACGTTGAGGGGCCCCAGCGACGCGGGCTGAAGCGAGCGCACCGTGACGGAGAAGCGGTTGGAGGTGATGTTGGCGGCGGACAGTGGCTTGTCCGTGCGGCCCAGGTACTTCAGCCGCAGGTCAGGCTCCTGCATGTCCACGTCGGTGCCGTCCACCGCGATGATCTGCTCGGTCCGGCCCTGCTTGTCCTTGAGGCCGCAGTAGCTGATGGCGCCGGGCTTGAGCCCGAACGCATCCCGCAGCCGCGTCACCGCGTCGAAGGTGGACAGCTTCTGCTTGTCCATCAGGTAGACGCGGTGACGTCCCGAGTCGACTTCGTCGAAACGGTATGACTCCTTGACGGAGAAGTCCTCGGGCTTTTGTTTGATTCGCACGGCGCCCCCTTACCAGCGCGGCGCCCCGGAATGAAGCATCTGCGCCAGAAAGGGGATAACGTGACTTCTCATGCGAATCCTTCCCCTGCTGCTCCTGGCCCTGGCCCCAGGGTGTGCCTCCACGCTGTCCACGCAGCAGACCGCCCGGACGCTGGCGCCGGGGCAGGTGCAGGTGACGGGCGGGGCGGGGTTCTTCATCCCGGTCGGCACGCTGGTCCGGGTGGTGGACGCCGGCAAGCGTGAGGGCGAGGCGGCCCGGGACGCGGTGGAGAATGACCGCCCCTACACGCTGAGCGAGGAGGCGCAGCAGGAGCTGCTGACGGCGGGCGTGGCGCTGATGGTGGCCCCGCCGGGCGTCAATCCGGAGCTGATGGTCCGGGTGGGCGTGGTGGACCGGCTGGACGTGGGCCTGCGCTACAGCGGCATCTCCCTGCGCGGGGACCTGAAGTTCCAGCTGGCCCATGGCGGGGATGAGGTGGGCCGCTACCTGGAGCTGGGGCAGCGCTCCTACGACATGTCGCTGGGGGTGGGGGTGTCCCGGCACTTCTTCAGCAGCCCGGTCCTGGACGTGCTGGAGGTGGTGGAGATGGGCGAATTCAGCCGCTACGACGTGGAGGTGCCCCTGTACCTGAGCGCGGACTGGGGGGACGTCTTCAAGCTCTACGCGGCGCCCAAGTACATCTACAGCCGGACCCGGCTGGACGCCCGGTTGGTGGACTACGCCCAGCAGGGGAAGCCGGTGTCGGGCTTCGACGCGACGCTCCCCGCCTCGGTGGGCAGCCACTTCGTGGGCTCCACGCTGGGCATCGCCGTGGGCTACCGGTACGTCCACCTCTTCGCCGAGGTGACGGGGGGCTACTTCCGGAGCAGGCCCCAGCTCTTCGGGATGAAGCGGGACCTGGGCGGGGTGACGGTGATGCCGTCGGTGGGGCTGGCCATCCGGATGGGCGGCTCGGACCGGAAGCCGACGGCTGGTCGCTGACCAGGCGTGCAGTGGTGATTCCGAGCGTTCCCCGGTGACGATGGGCTCTGGTAGTGTCCGGGCCGGTGAGGATTTCCGCGTGAGCCAGTCCCCCGTCCCCTTCGCACCCAAACCCGGGCAGCTTCGTGGCCCCCGTCTGACAGGGCGCTTCGCGGATGGCACGCTCGGAGAGTTTCCCCTGGGGCCGGCGACGTCCCTGGGCCGGCATCCGTCCAACACGCTGCGGCTGGTGGACCGGGAGGTCTCCAAGGAGCACGCGGTCATCGAGCGCGTGGGCAAGGACTTCCTCCTCAAGGACCTGGGCTCGTCCAACGGCACCTTCGTGAATGGCCGCCGGGTGAAGGAGCTCAAGCTGCGCGACGGGGACGAAATCTCCCTGGGCGCCTCGCGGCTCATCTTCCACAGCGGCGAGCCGGTGGCGCCGGCCACCCTGCCCACCGCGCCGGGCGTGACGGTGGTGGCGCAGTCCATCTCCATGCCGGCCTTCCTGGCGCAGATGGACCAGGTGCCGCAGAACTTCCGACCCGCCGAGCAGGTGACGGACGTGGAGGCGCTGCGCCGCGACTACGAGAAGCTGCGCATCGCCCATGAGTTCCACCGGCAGGTGAGCCTGCAGGGCAGCCAGACGGGGCTCTTCGAGCAGATCCTCAAGGTGGCCTTCCAGTTGCTGGCCGCGGACCACGGCGTCATCCTGAAGGTGGCCGCGGACGGCGAGTTCATCCCGTCGGCGGTGCACCACCGCTCCGACAAGGCCGTCAACGTCATGCTGTCCGACACCGTGCTCAAGCGCGTGGTGGAGACGGGCAAGGCGGTGCTGACGGCGGACGCCATCATCGACGAGCGCTTCTCCGCGGCGGAGAGCATCGTCGCGCAGGGCATCCGGTCCGCCATGGCGGTGCCGCTGAAGGTGAACGGGAAGATTCAAGCGGTGCTCTTCCTGGACAGCCGGCAGCAGATCAACGCCTTCTCGGAGAAGGATTTGACCATCCTCTCCGGCATCGCCTCGCAGGCGAGCATCGCGCTGGAGAACGCGGCGCTGGCCGAGCAGATTCGCGCCGAGGCCGTGACGCGCGCGGAGCTCAGCCGCTTCCTGTCCAAGGCCGTCGCCGACGCGGTGATCGCCGGCGAGACGGAAGACCTGGCGCAGAGCCGGCTGGCGGAGGTGAGCTGCCTGTTCGCCGACATCCGCGGGTTCACCACCATCTCGGAGAACGACTCTCCGCAAGAGGTGGTGGACATGCTCAACGCCTTCTTCACCGCCATGGCCGGGGTGGTGTTCCGCCACGAGGGGAACCTGGACAAGTTCATTGGGGACTGTGTCATGGCCGTCTGGGGGCCGCCGTTGTCGCACCCGGATGACGCCGCCCGCGCGCTGCGGGCCGCCCTGGAGATGCAGGACGCCGTGCAGGAGCTGAACCGCCGCCGCGTGGACGCGGGCAAGCAGCCCATCGAGGTCGGCGTCGGGGTGAACACCGGGCAGGCCGTTGTCGGCTACATGGGCAGCGCCGAACGCCATGAGTTCACCGCCATTGGCGACACGGTGAACACGGCCTCGCGCCTGTGTGGCATGGCGAAGAGCGGTGAGGTGCTGGCCTCCGAGTCCACGGTGCGCAAGGCGGGCGCCGGCTTCGACGTGGAGGGGCTGCCGGCCCTCCAGGTGAAGGGCAAGGAGAAGGCCGTGCCGACCTACCGCGTCCACGGGCTGGAATACACCACCGCCGCCTCCTCACGCCGCGCATGAGCCCGACGACGCAGGCCTGCCCCAACTGCGGCCATCCCCACGACATCCGCGTCTACGTGAGCGGCCAGCGTGTCCAGTGCCGCTGCGGCATCCGGTTCGAGGCCCGCCGGGGTGACGTGGCCGCCGAGGTGGCGCGCAACACGATGGTGCCCACCGGCAGCGGCCTCCAGGAGCGGCGTCCACCGGCCCATGGGACCTCCGGCGCGGTGACGGTGGTGCCCCACGCGGAGCCGGCGCCGGGCATCGACATTTCGCTCTCGCGCGTTTCGGAGCCCGTGGGCTCCGGGCCCCACGGCGGCGTGAATGGGCCGCCGGGCGTGGTGGCGCAGGAGAGCAGCGGGGTGGCCATGCCGTCTAGCAAAGGGAGCTCGGACGCGCCGGTGGACCCGACGCTGGTGCGCTCGTCCGCGAAGACGGGCTCGGGCAGCGCGCGCTCGGACCTGAACGGGCACGAGGACAGCACCTTCGTGGGGGGCGGCAAGGTGGACCTGCCGGGGTTCGAGCTGCTGGAGATGCTCGGGCGCGGCGGCATGGGTGAGGTGTGGCTGGCGCGGCAGCAGTCGCTGGGGCGCACGGTGGCGGTGAAGCTGCTGCCGCCGCGGCTGGCGAAGGACCCGGAGTTCGTCACGCGCTTCGAGAAGGAAGCCACGGCGCTGGCGGCGCTCAACCACCCGCACATCATCCAGATCATCGACCGGGGCGTGGCGGGCGAGCACTACTACTTCGTCATGGAGTACGTGGAGGGCCGCTCGCTGCGCGAGGCGATGTCGGCCGGGCTCACGCCGGAGAAGGGCATCAAGCTCCTCCTGGCGGTGGCGCGCGCCATCGAGTGCGCGCACGACAAGGGCATCATCCACCGCGACCTGAAGCCGGAGAACATCCTGCTGGACGGGCGTGGGCACGTGAAGGTGGCGGACTTCGGCCTCGCGGGCATCCGCGCGCCGGACTCACGCCTGCAGCTCACCGCGACGTCGGTGGCCATGGGCACGCTGAACTACATGGCGCCCGAGCAGCGCCGCGACGCGAAGAACGTGGACGGCCGCGCGGACCTCTTCTCGTTGGGCGTCATCCTCTATGAGGTGCTCACCGGAGAGCTGCCGCTGGGCCGCTTCAAGCTGCCCTCCGCGAGGGTGCCCGGGCTGGATTCGCGCGTGGACCCGGTGGTGGACCGCCTGCTGGAGCAGGACCCGGCCGCGCGTTATCAGAAGGCCGGTGAGCTGTGCGCCGCGCTGGAGGCGATGACGGCCACCAGCTCCGCGCCGGGCATTCCCCAGGGCGAGCTGGACGGGCGCCTGGTGCCCGCGGCCGCGCGGTCGGTGCGGCCGGCGCGGCAGACCGCGCTGTCGCGTCAGCTCCGTTCAGGCTGGCGGCGCGTGCGCGGTGGCCTGTCGGTGGTGGGCGGACTGGCGCTGCTGGGCTTCGCGGTCCGGTGGTTCGTGGGGCCGGTGAGCCTCCACCTGGGCGAGGACCAGGGCGTCATCATCGGCACGAAGGGGGTCCGGGTGAAGCCCGGCAACCAGGTGCTGCCGCCGAACACCTACGGCGAGGTCTTCTCCACGCTCTCCTTCGCGGCGCCCGCCAAGGCCGGGGGCACCTCGCGCCTGGAGCTGGGCTTCAACGAGGGAAACGAGGAGATCAACGTCCACAGCGGCCAATGGCGGCTGGTGGATGGGGAACTCCAGGCCCTGCAGGCGGGCAAGGAGACCAACGGGCGGCGGCTGGTTCCGCGCGCGTACATCGCGCAGCGCTACTTCTCCTCCAACGAGTTCACGGCCGAGGTGCTGATGGACGTGGCGGCGCTGGGACAGGAGTACGCGCAGGACGCGGACGCGCAGCACTACGGCGAGCTGGCGTTCCGCATCAAGGACCTGCAGGTCTCCGCGTTCGCCATTCCGGACGTAGGCATGCGGCTGTCGTGGCGCTACTTCATGCCGGACGGGCGTGAGGTGGTGGGCAACAGCGCGCAGGACACGGAGGCGCTCGTCGAGGACGAGATGCCGCTGCCGGCCCACGGCCCCTACCAGGTGCGGCTGCAGCTGCGCCGGAACAGCTCGGGCGTGCTGGTGGAGGCGTTCCTCAACAATGAGCGCTTCGCCCGCAAGCTGCTGGTGGGCCTGGAGGACCGGGTGGGCAAGGTGGCCCTGGGCTGCCGCAACCTCTCCTGCTCGTTCGATGACCTGAAGGTCCGAGGGCACCTGATGCCCCGGCCCGTCCGCCGCGTCGCCGCCAGCCCCGAATAGCAGCCCACACGGGCAGGCGGAGGCTTGCGCGGACGCCGCGTCATCCCCACCTTGCGCTCGGCAGGCTTCGCCACGCGGGTGGCCATGCCCAAGCCTGCAGGGGGACGCGATGGAGCTATGGCGCATGGCGCTGGCGCCGGTCTACGCGGCGTGCCTGTTGGGGTTGTTGGTGGCGGCCTTCGCCTACGGGCGCAAGGACGCGGCGCCGCGTCCCTACCGCGTGCCCTTGTTGTGGTTTGGACTTCTGGCGGGGGCGTCGCTCGTCGTGCTGCGGCACGTCCAGGGGACCGGGGCGGTGCTGGCCTCGGAGACGGCCGTGAAGGCCCTGGGCTCTGTCCTGCTGGTGCTGGCCGCGGGGTTGGCGCTGCGGGGCGCCTGGGCACGGACGCGCGCCAAGGTGCTGCGGGGCTCGGCGCCGGTGCCGTTGGAAGAAGCCGTGGCGGCCCTGCGCGCCGGAGCGTCGCCGGGCTGGGGCGTCTACCACGGCGTCCTGGACGCGGAGTCGACGTTGACGTCGCCCGGCGGCGTGCCGTGTGCCTTCTTCGACGCGGAGGTGCGCGAGGTGGCGGCGGACGGCCAGCGCGGGGCGCTGCTGTCTCGTGAGCGCGCGTATGCGCCGGTGCTGGCGCTGCGGGGCCAGCGCGTCAGCGCCTCCGTGTCGTTTTCGCCCGCGTCGCTGATGGCCCCGGTGGAGGTCCGCCGGTGCAAGGCGCTGCCAGGCACGGTGCCCGCGTCCTGGTATCAGACGGCGCATCCTGGGGCGGCGAACGCTCCTCCCACCGGCGCCGCCGAACCCGAGGCCCTGTCCTGGGAGCGCGTGGGCGCGGTGGGCGAAGCCTGCCTCGTGGTGGGCGAGCTCCGCCGAGGCCCTGTCGAGGGCAGCTACGTCCTGGGCGGCCGGGAGGGAGGCCCCGCGCTGGTGGTGCTGGGGCCGCAGGCGCCGGCCACCCGTGAGACGCTGGCGCGCCGGGCCTGGCGGCACTTCGCCGCGGCCGGGGTGTTGTCCATGGCCGCGGCCGTCGTCCTGTCACGGGCGCTGTGAGGCGCGCTCAGTCGGCCCGGGTGTTCCCGGTGCCGCGTGTGGTGGAGAACACGAGCTGTTCCTCGCTGTCCGCCACCCGCACCGTGAGGGTCCGCTCCATGCCCGCGAGGCCCAGCGGCGTGGTCTGCGCCAGGTCCGCGAGCAGCGAGCCCGCGGCGCGCAGGTGGAAGCCGGTGGTCCACATGCCCTCCAGCTCGCCGAACACGGTGCGCAGCTCGTCCGGGGCCTTGCGCTCGTCAATGGCGCGGCGCAGGCGCACCATGCCGCTCACGAAGCTCCGGCACCGCGTGAGCGTGTTGGGGTTCTTCGAGATGACCTCCGCGAAGCTGAAGTTGCCGCCGCCCGGACGCCACTCGCTCTCGATGAGCTGCAGGTCCTTGCCCAACTCGCGCACCGTGGGGTCCTTCTGGAAATACCATTTGGCGATCTGCGCCGCGCGGCTGGGCGACAGGTCACTCAGCATGAGGCTGCCTTGCTCCTGCACCTCGCGGAGGTAGGCCTCCCAGATGGGGGCGTAGACGGCGCGCCGGAACTCGGGGGAGGCGCGGGGGAGCTGCTCGCTCCAGGGCAGCGCGCGGGCCAGGGCGCGTGAGAAGCGCGACAGCTCGAGCGTCTGGATGCGGGGCACCAGGGCGCGGAACGAGTCATCCGCCATCTTCAGCTCGAGCCGCGTTTCGATGGGGTGCTTGCCCACGTCCTCCTGCATGACGCTGATGACGCTGGCCGCGTCCTTCGCGTCCAGCACGCCCCAGACGACGGCGTCATCCACCGCCTGCTGCAGGTCCTTGCGCGACAGCTTCTTCTGCCGTCCCCACAGCATCAGGTGCAGGCCGTAGCCGAAGTCGGAGGCGACGGGGGTGGGGGAGAAGCGCGTCATGTCCGCCTTCAGGTCCACCACCCACTGGCCGCGGGTGCCCAGCAGCTTGTCCTCGTAGCCCCGGCGGCCGAGGAACGCCATGCGCCGGGCGCCCTGGAAGTTCTCCTGCGTCACCCAGGACTGCTTGCTGACGTTCTTCGCCTTGAGCAGCTCGAACGAGCCAATCCCCAGGGAGAAGCCGTAGGCCTGCTGGCGCGTGAGCGTGGTGGCGTGGAGGTAGTTGCGCAGCTCGAACTCGCTCTGCTGGGCGGGGAGGCTCTTCATCCACTTCAGCAGCTCCACCAGGTTGCCCTTGAGCAGGGACTCGTGGAAGCGCATCGCGGTGACGTCCTCCACGACGACCTCCATCAGCGTGGAGGCCTCTGACAGGCGCAGGTATTCGTACTCGAAGCCCTCGGCGACCTGCGTGCGGACGGCGTTGTCCAGCGCCTCGGAGACGCGGGCCTTGAAGTCGGCCCAGGCCTGCGGGAGGTTGGCCGGGTCGGCCAGCTGCGGGTCGATGCCCAGCCGCTCCAGCACCTGGCCCAGCACCTTCTTCTGGGTGTCGTCCAGCTTCGCCTTGCTGGCCTTGTCCACCAGGCCGTCCATGAGCTCCACCGCGGTGGCGCCCTTCTTGGCGAGCTCGCGGAGGACGGGTCCCAGCAGCGCCTCCAGCACCTGGCCCAGCTGGGACTTCACCGCCGCCGGGTCCAGCAGCTCCACGGTGATGCCCAGGCCGGCGGAGAGCGCCTGCTCATGGGACTTCACCTTGCGCACGGCGACCTGGATGCGGCCGGCGCGGGGACGGGAGAAGCTGAGCTGGTAGTCGTCGGTGAGGGACACCCGGGCGGCGAGGCCGGCCTTGGCGCTGACCTTCAGCGCGAGCAGCTCGTTGCCGCGCAGGAAGCCCAGGCGGTTGAGGTTGGCGGGGAAGAGGTCCGCCCAGTTGAGCTCCAGCCGCGTGTGGAGCGCGCCGCGGGCCTGCCACGCCACCGCGTCCCCCGTGCCAAGCTTGGCCAGGTCGGTGGCCTGCATCAGCCGCAGCTCGGACAGGTCCGCGCGCACCGCCTCGCGCATGTTCTGCCCCAGCGGGTGCGCGCGGTAGTCGCTGAGCGTGACGGACAGCTCCGACTGGTTCTCGGAGGCGAGGAAGGACAGGCTGGCGCTCACGGCGGCCTTCACGCGCGCGGACACCTGGTAGCGCATCCAGCCCACGTCACTGCCCAGCAGCAGCTGGGGCCGGGGCCCTGACTCGGCGCTCTCCGGGCCCGGCTCGCCGATGATGCCGTTTTCGTCCACGTCACCGGGCGAGTTGAAGTTGCGGATGGAGGCCTCGCCGGTGGTTTCGAAGGAGAGGGTGAGGCCGTGCATGGCCAGCTTGGGCGGAAGGATTTTCTCTTCCGTGAAGGTCCCCTGGGCCAGCGGCACCTTGATGTCCTGGTCCTGCAGCTTCACGTCGGGCACCTTGCCCGCCACGACGTCGGGAAGCTTCTCCAGCAGCTTGTTGACCACTTTCATGCGCATCCCCCTGGGCTGAAGCCTCCTGCTCGGTGGCCGGAGGTCTCTTCGTCGTACGCCGTTGCTCAGCTCGGAACAAGGCGGATACTCGAAAAGCCCGGTGGTCAGCGGAGACCTGCCCTGGAGGGAGGGGTCAGGGCTCGTCGCCCAGGCCGTACTCCTTGAGCTTGCGTGCGAGCGTGTTGCGGCCAATCTCCAGCACGCGGGCCGCGGCGGTGCGGTTGCCCTTCACGGCGTCCAGCACGCGCAGGATGTGGCGGCGTTCGACCTCCGCCAGCGACAGCAGGCCCGCATCCACGGGCGCGGGGGCCTCCGGCGCGTCGGCATCCTGGGCGGCGGCTGGAGGCGGCAGGGCGGCCCGGTCGACGTCGGGCAGGGGCAGGTGCTCTTCGAGAATCTCCCCTTCGCAGAGCACCACGGCGCTCTCGATGCAGTTCTCCAGCTCCCGCACGTTGCCAGGCCAGCGGTAGCGCTTGAGCCGCTCCAACGCGGCGGCGCTGAGGCGGGGCGGCGTCAGCCGGTGCCTCCGGGCGACGGCGGCGACGAAATGGCGGGCGAGCCGCTCGATGTCCTCCGCGCCGCGCTCCCGCAGCGGCGGCAGCACCACCTCGACGACCTTGATGCGGTAGTAGAGGTCCTCGCGGAAGCGGCCCTCGGTCACCATGCGGGCCAGGTCCCGGTGGGTGGCGGCGACGATGCGCACGTCCACCTTCACGGCCTGGGTGCCGCCCACGCGCTCGAACTCACGGTCCTGGAGGACTCGCAGCAGCTTGCCCTGCACGGGCAGGGGCAGCTCGCCAAGCTCGTCGATGAACACCGTGCCGCCACTGGCCGCCTCGAACTTGCCGGGCACGCGGTGGTCCGCGCCGGTGAAGGCGCCGCGCTCGTGGCCGAAGAGCTCGTTTTCGATGAGCGCGGCGGGCAGCGCCGCGCAGTCCACCTTGATGAAGGGCTGGTCCCTGCGGGGGCCGTTCACATGGACGGCGCGGGCGAACAGCTCCTTGCCGCTGCCACTCTCGCCGCGCAGCAGCACCGTCGCGTCGGTGGGCGCGGCCTTGCGCACCAGACGGTAGATGGCCTGGAGCTGCGGGGACTCTCCGATGATGCGGTTGAAGAAGTAGCCCACCGGCACCTGGGGCTGGTCCTTCGCGCGCTGAAGCTCCTGATAGAGGCTGGTGCCCTGGAGGGCGGTGCTCACCTGCGAGGCGATGGCGGTGAGCCGCTGCGTGTCCTCATCGGTGAAGCGATCCGCGCCGCGGCGGTTGAGGACCTGGAGCACGCCGTAGAGGGCGCCGTCCCCGTCGCGCAGCGGCACCGCGAGCAGGCTGGTGGTGCGGTAGCCCGTCATCCGGTCGATGTCCGCGAAGAAGCGCTGCTCGCCGCGCGGGTCCGGCACGTTGATGGCGTGGCCCGCCTCGGCGACGGTGCCGGCGACGCCCTGGCCCAGCTTGACGCGAATCTGGGACACCTCGGGCAGGTGCGCGGCGCGGCTGAACAGCTCGCGGCGGGCCGGGTCCAGCAGCCAGAGGGTCCCGCGGTCCGCCTGCAAGGTGATGGCGATGCGGTCCATCAGCGTCTGGAGGAACGCGTCGAGGTCCACCTCCCTGCCAACGAGTCCTCCGAAGGGGAGGAGGACCAGGGAGACGTCCGAGGAGGCTTGGGGCATGGCGGGCAACGGCGGAAGGACGAAGGCGGAGGCCGCACCATAACATCCGGAGGGCATGGGGCCGCCCTTCTCAGGCCGCGCGGCCCAGCACCAGCCGCTGGCCCTCTCGCGCGGGCTCGCAGACGGGGAAGAGCGCGCGCGCCTGCTCCGCCATGTCCTCGAGCACGTCGTCACCGTGCGCCGGGTCATGGTGGAAGAGGCACAGCCGGCGCGCGCCCACGAGCCCGGCCACGCCCGCCGCGTCCATCATCGTCGAGTGGCCCCAGCCCTTCTTCGACATCCCCTTGCGGCCCTCGTATTCGTCCGGCGTGTACTGCGCGTCCAGGCATAGGACATCCGCGCTCTCGAAGAGCCGCCCCACCTCCGGGGCCAGGTCCTCCACGCGCACCTCCACGTCGGTGGCATAGACGAACGAGTGTCCATCCGCCTCCACGCGGTAGGCCAGACATCCCTGCGGGTGCGGCACGTCGATGGGCGTGACGCGGAAGGGGCCCACCTCCACGGGCCGGGCGTGCAGCGCGGAGCGGAAGTCCATCCGCGAGCGCATGGTGGAGAGCGGCACCGGGAAGTGGGGCGGTTGCATCTGCGCGGCCAGCTCGGACTGGAGCGCCTGGGCCCCATTCGCCCCCGGGCCGTAGAGCGTCAGCTCGGACGTGGGCAGGTATGCCGGCGTGAAGAAGGGGAAGCCCTGCACGTGGTCCCAATGCAGGTGCGAGAAGAAGAGCGTGGCCTTCTGGGGCGCGCCCTCGCGCATCATGACTTCGCCCAGCGCGCGGAGTCCCGTGCCCGCGTCCAGGATGAGCCGGTGGCCCTGGCTGGTGACTTCCACGCAGGCCGTGTTGCCGCCAATGCGCGAGCCCGACACCGCGATGCTCCCCCGAACGCCATGAAACCGGACTTCCATCGTGAGGCTCCTTGAATGGGGGGGCCTCCGCCTGGGACGCCCTCATGCCCAGCGCTTCAGAGCACGGGGTGTGCCATTTCCAAGTGTCTGGAATCAGGAGCGCGAGCCACGGGGGGGCCTACCGGTGCTCCAGAATGGAGCGCGCCTGGCTGGTGCGGGCGATCCAAACTGGTGCTGAGGGCCCCGTGTCTACGCGGTGGCGGCGGGGGCTGGCTGCGGACGGCGGGAGTCGAAGGCCATCAAGATGGCGCCGACGACGAGCGCGGCGTCCGCGACGTTGAAGGCATACCAGGGGTTGAGCGGCCAGAACCCGAAGTCCGCGACGACGAAGTCCGTCACGCTGCCCAGGCGGACGCGGTCAATCAGGTTGCCGATACCGCCGCCGACGAGGCCGAGCGCGACGTGCAGCCGGTAATGGTCCGCGGGCGTCTGGCGGACCAGGTGGATGACCAGGAGGAAGACGGGGATGGCCACCGCGCTGAGGATGAGCTGGGCGTAGGGCAGCGACCGGAACATGCCGAAGGTGATGCCGGTGTTCTCCACGTACTGGAAGCGGAGGACGTCGCCGAAGACGCTCATGCCGAAGGCGCCCAGGGGCTTCACGTGCTCGCGGACCAGGACCTTCGTCCACTGGTCGAGGATGAGGAGCATCGTGGCCAGCCCGCCCACGACCAGGTACTTTCGACGGTCCGGAGTCATTGCGGCGCAGCCTCCTACAATTGCCGGGGCCCGACAACCACCCGGAGTCTCAGTCCGCCTGCCTGGGAAACGAGCGCTTCTGTTCCTCCAGAGGCAGCACCAAGATGGGGGCAGTGTCATCCCGTCTCGTCAGCCGCCCGCGGTGTTCCCGCTGCAACCTGTCGCTGCACCTGTGTCTGTGTGACGAGATCCCCCAGATCCACACACGGACGCGAATCCTCTTCCTGCAACACGTGATGGAGATCGCGAAGAAGAGCAACACCGGTGGTGTGGCCGTGCTGGCGCTGGTGAACTCGAAGCGCATCATCCACGGCGCACCCACGGGGAACTCGGAGCTGGAGCTGCTCTCCGAGCCCGGGACCTGGCTGCTCTATCCGGATGGGCCCGCCGCGCCCCCAGGTGCGCCCCCGCCGCGGCAGCTGGTGGTGCTGGATGCGAGCTGGTCCCAGGCCCGGCGGATGACCCAGCGGCTCCCCCTGCTGCGGACGCTTCCTCGCCTGGCGCTGCCGCCACCGGAGCCCGGCCTGCTTCGGCTCCGCGAGCCCTCGCACCCCTCCGGGATGTCCACCCTGGATGCCGTGGCTCGCGCGGTGGCGGCGCTGGAAGGGCCCGAGGTGGCCTTGCCCCTGGCGCGGCTGGCCGCGCTCCGGGTCCAGCGGATCGCCGAGTGTGGGACCTTGTATTGAGTCCCCCGGGAGCCGCGCTCCGCGCCGTGTCGTCGTGACGGGGCACGCGCTTGAGCGGGTATGGGGCGGCTCAGGATGTCTGTGATTGTGTTGCCGGGGGCTCGCGGCGGCGTCCGCCACCGCGATGTCAGAGGCGTGAGTTAAAGAGAATGCTGCCGCGGATGAGACGCCTTCGTGTACCTCGTGAAAAATCAGGAAAACTTGCACTTGCGGACAAAGTAAAATTCACGTAACGTCTCTGTGACGTCAGCGTAGGCTGGCTCTTCTATTTTCAAGAAGTGATGAGGGGGAGGGTCCCCGGGAGCTTCGGGGGCGCTGCTGGGCGGATGTGGCTGTATCCATGCCGACGCCGGCATGGGCGCCCTCCTGGGTGCGGTGAGCCTTTCAATTGGGCGGCTCAGATTCGTCAACCAAGGCTCTGCGGCCCATTGATGGCTGCGAAGCCGTACTTCATTCCACGCCATGTCCGCACGCATCAGAGAGCGCCAGGAGAGCTGGGGCACCATCATCTACGACAACCTCCGCGATGAGTTCTCGGCGAAGGTGTTCGAGGGCTGTGTACCTGTGCCGCGAAGTCCCATCGGTTGTGGATGGCTGGTCACCGCGCCGTGCAACCTCAAATGTATCCACTGCTACGGGAACGTCGAGGACCTGCCGTCGAAGCGGCTCTCCACGCCCCAGCAGCTCAAGGTGGCCGACGAGATCATCCGCGCGGGAATCATGCGACAGATTCTCTCAGGCGGTGAGCCTTTGATGCGCCGAGACACCCTGAACGTCATCGACAAGCTCACGGACCATGGTGTCGCCACCATCCTCGGCACCAACGGCACCTTCCTGACGCAGCAGATGATGAAGACGGTGTCTCGCTGCACGCGCGTGGAGATCAGCCTCGATTCCATGGACGAGCGGGTCAACAACGAGATTCGCCCCAGCCGTAGCGCCAAGGGCAACACCTACCAGGAGACGCTCCGGGCCATGGGCCTGTGCGTGGACCATGGCGTGGCGCCGCGAATCCTGACCTGTCTCAACCGCCACAACAGCCAGCATGTCGAGGAGCTGGCCCAGTTCATCTACGAGCGGGGCATCCGCGACTGGGCCATCTCCTGGACGCTCTCCGCCGGCCGCGCCTATCACATCTACGGCGAGCTGATGCCCGAGGAGACGTCGCACGTCACCGCGGCCGTGGAGCGGCTGCGGGAGCGCTACCCGGACATGCAGATTCGCCTGTCGGACCGCACCGTCAACTACAGCCGCTACTACTTCCTCATCTGGCCAGACGGCATCATGGGCACCGAGGAGATCGTCACCGGCAAGAAGCTCTTCTTCAGCTCCCTGGTGACGGGCACCGTCCAGGACGGCTGGAGGCAAGAGAACTACGACCTGGACGCACACCTCCGGAAGTGGGTGGGGGACCGCATCGAGGTCATTCCCGTGCAAGGCCGCGAGCCCCTGGTCGCATAGGATGTCCGCGGCATGGAGCTGATTGACGTCATCGACCCCCAGGGGCAGGTGGTGGGGCGCGCGCCCCGCGACCAGATCTACGGCCAGAAGCTGCCCCACCGCATCGTGCATGTGCTGGTGGAGCGCGACGACGGCAAGGTCTTCCTGCAGCGGCGCTCCCGGCACATGACCTTCATGCCCGGCCACCTGTGCACGTCCGCGGGAGGCCACGTGAGCGCGGGCGAGGCGCCCCTGGAGGCCGCCCGGCGGGAGCTCCTGGAGGAGCTGGGCCTGGAGGGCCCGTTGGCGCCCGTGGCCGAGTTCGTCTTCGACGATGGGCACCACCGGCGCATCTTCCTCTACCGCGCCCGCTTGGAGGGCCCGCTGCGCTTCTCCGAGCGGGAGGTGGACGGGGGCCTCTTCCTGGCGCCGGACGAGCTGGGGCGCCTGCTGGATGAGCCCTGTCATCCCCAGCTGTGGCCCTGTCTGGAGCGCCTCTTCCCCGGGCCGAGCGCGGACGCGCGGACGCGATGGAAACCGTCCTCTACTCGCTGACCTCCGTCCTGCTGCGGTCGGGGAACAGCGTCTTCGACCGGCTCAGCTACGGGCTCCGCCGCCAGTCCATCCTCGTCCTCAACTTCGCCAACAACTTCGTCCCGTTCCTCTTGCTGGCGGCGCTGACGCCGCTGCTGCCCATGGAGGACAGGGCGGGGTGGGCGCTCTACGGCAACGCGAGGCTCGCGCTGTTCGCGGTGAGCGTCCAGGGGGTGGCCTTCGCCTTCTCCTTCGGCTTCCGGAACCTCACGGTCGCCCGGGTGAACATCGCCTCGCGCGTCGGGGATGTGCTCATCCCCCTGGCGCTCATGCTGTCCGGCCGCACGGTGCACTGGACCGAGTACCTGTTCGCCCTCGCGGTGTCCGGCTGCTCGCTGCTGGCGGCGGGAGGTGGCTCGGACAGCCGTCGCGCCCTGTGGCTGCCGGCGTTCTTCATCACCGCGGCCGTCGTCGTGCAGAGCCTCTGCGGGGAGCTCTTCTTCCAGGGCCAGCCTTCGGGCGTGGCGTCCAACCTGGAGGTGAGCACCGCCTTGATGTTCTGGCGGAGCGCGGCCTGCCTGGTGTTGCTGCTCCTCTTCGGCGCTCGGGGGACGCTGGGGGCGCGGTTGAGCGAGCTGGTCGTGGACGGCCGCGCGCGCACCAGCCTGCTCGTGCGCGCCCTCTTCACCGTGGGCAATCAGGTCGCCTTCGTCATGGCCCTGGCGGCGGGAAACCGCGTCGTCGCCTGGCCCATCCTCAACTCGGTGACGCTGTTCTCCCTGGTGTTCGCCAACGCCTTCATCCAGGAGGCGCCCGCGCGGCGCGAGGTGTTCGCCGTCGTGGCCATCGTCTCGTTGGCCGTGCTCAAGGCCGCGCTGTAGCGCGTGGCGACGCCAGGTCAGGCAGCACCTGGTCCGCGAAGCGCAGCGCGAGGGCGGTGAGCGTCAGCGTCGGGTTGATGGCGCCGTTGTTCGGGAAGTTGCCGTTGGTGAGGGCGAACAGGTTCTTCGTCCCGAAGACGAGGTGCCTGCCGTCCACGACGCCCGAGTCCGGCCCCTGGCCAAAGCGCGCCGTGCCCACCGAGTGGTCCGCCCGGCGAATCACGCCCGAAACCCAGACCTCCGACTCGCGGCAGCCCGCGGTCTTCATCACCTGCATCAAGGTGTCGGTCATCCACTGCCAGCGCGCGGCGAACCCCGCGTCCACCGCGTAGTGAAGCTCCACCCGGCGCTCGCCCGGCGTGCCCGTGAAGCGCAGGCGGTTCTCCGCCTGGGGGAACTCCTCGATGAAGCCATGGAGGTTGAGCCGGCTCTCCCGGCCGAACGAGGCGATGTACTCGGGCGCCAGCTGCTCCTTGCGGACCCAGGCCTGCAGGTCCGGCTCCTCCGGGTACTCGGAGAAGATCATCTTCCCGGCGGCCTGCTGCTCCGGCGTGTCGAAGTGCCGCGAGAAGAGGGCGGGCATGGGGACCTCGCGCCCGTTGAACGCCCGGGGTGGCTTCGCCAGCTTGCCTTCGAGCTTCAGCATCGGGTGGGTAATCAGGTAGCGCCCGAGCGCGGGCAGGCGCTGCTCGTCGAAGCCCGAGTGCCACAGCAGCTTGGGCGTCTCCAGGGCGCCCGCGGCCACCAGCACGGCGTCCGCGTCCAGCGTGGCCGTCTCGCCCTTGGCGGTGCGGTAGGTGACGCCCTGGGCCACCTCACCCGCCATGCGCACGGCCAGCACCGGGCTGCTCGCCAGCAACCGGAAGCCCGGGTGGGACTCCATGTCCGCCAGCAGCAGGGTGGGGTCGAAGCGCGCGCCCATCGGGCAATACCGGCACGTGCCAAACGACATGCACGGGCCGCCCACGCCCTCGCCGCCGGGGCCTCTGCGCGACATGGGGATGTGGTCGTAGGTGATGCCCAGGGCCTTCAGGGCGTGGCGCACCGGCTCCGACTCGATGGGATACGGCGGGCTGTTCCACTTGAAGGGCCGCGAGCGCCAGGGCGTGGGATGTCCGTCCGCGGGCGCGTGGGGACCGGTGACGTTCAGCAGGGACTCGGCCTGGCCGTAATAGGGCTCGAGCTGGGCGTAGCCGAAGGGCCAATCGTTTCCCTTGCCGGTGCGCGTGCGCAGCTCCAGGTCCTCGGGCTGGAGGCGGGGCGTCCAGCCGCTCCAGTGCAGCGTGGATCCGCCCACCGCCATGAGCCGGCTGCCCTTGATGAGGAAGTGGTCGCGCTCGGGCTGGACACCGGGGCGGGAGTTGGCGTCACCCTGCGCGTCCTCACAGGCGTGGTAGGGCCGCACGCCCGTGGTGACGAAGTCCAGCCAGCGGCGCGAGTCCCGCATGGGCGTGCGAGGACCGGCCTCCAGCATCACCACCTCGTAGCCCCGCTCCAGCGCGGCGCGGGCGGTGATGACCGCGGCGACCCCACTTCCGACGATACACAGCCTCATGGTTGTCAATTCCTGTCAGC
Organism: Myxococcus sp. AM010; assembly: GCF_013372585.1. NCBI lineage: Bacteria > Pseudomonadati > Myxococcota > Myxococcia > Myxococcales > Myxococcaceae > Myxococcus > Myxococcus sp. AM010. The sequence goes on along the minus strand of NZ_JABXEO010000017.1, from coordinate 49,231 downwards.
GGCAGCGCTGACTACAGGTCGTCCGAGGCGTGAAAGGAGCCAGACTCGCGCGGTTCGTGCCAGAGCCCGCCCATGTGGCCATTCATGTTGCCGAAGCCAAACGTCCGGAAGCCCCCGCCGACCAGGGACATGATGGCCAGCTCACCCACGACCTTCACGCGGTGGAGCTCCGGCAGCTCCGAGAGCCACTCCACCGAGAGCTGCTCGGGCCGCTTCACTTCCGCCGCGAAGCGGGTGTAGGTGGCCAGGTACGAGGGACGCTCCTCGCACTTGAGGCGCAGATGGCCTTCCAGCAGCGACTCGTCGAGCTGACCGTCCATTCCCACGAAGCGTGAGAGCCGGCGGGCCGTGTCGAGCAGGACCTCCCGCACGTCGTCGGGGAGGGGCCCCGCGCTGTCGGGCGCGATGAGCTGGAGGGGCGCCGCGCCCACCGTGGGAGGCGCGAGCCGCGGGCGAAGCGCGCCACAACTGGAGGCCACCACGCCGATTCCCAACCACTGCAGGAGCTGTCTGCGATTCAGCAGTGCTTCCGTCAGCACAGTCTCAGTGGAGGGAGGTGGTTTCACGGCGTTATTCATGACGCGCTCAGCCCCCCATGCTGCCCCAGTCTTCCCAGGGGAAGCAAGGGTTGCGGACATTGCTTCGTTTACTGTCGGTCGGCCTTGATATGCTGTGCGGACTGGAGACTTCAATGAAGCGTTTTCTGTGGCTGACTGTTTTCACGGTGGCGTCGGTGTCCAACGTGGCGTTCGCGAGCGAGGAGCTCGCGAAGGTCAAGAACTGCTCGACGTGCCATTCCGCGACGGCGCGGCTGGTCGGTCCCTCGTTCAAGGAGATTGCCGCCCGCTATGCGAAGCAGGAGGGCGTGGAGGACAAGCTGACGCAGCGAGTGCGCAAGGGCAGCAGCGGCGTCTGGGGCGCCATTCCGATGCCGGCGAACGCCCAGGTGTCGGAGGCCGAGGCGCGCGCGCTGGTGAAGTGGATCATGACGCAGAAGTAGGGCGTGAACCGCCGCTGCCCGTGGCTTCTCTCTCCGTGGGACGTCCGGTATAGACCGGGGCATGGCGTTCATCGCGTTCTCCACCATCAAGGGCGGCGTCGGCAAGACGACGCTCTGCGCGCATGTGGCGGCGGCTCTCGCGGATGCCGGGCGCCAGGTGCTGCTGCTGGACCTGGACCCGCAGGCCCATGCGTCGCTGGTCCTGGGGCTGGAGAGCCGGGAGGGCCCGTGCGTGGGGGACGCGCTCGGGCCCCGTCCCAAGCACACGCTGGCGCAGGTGGTGGTGGCTTCACCGAAGCGGCCCGGCCTCTTCATCGCCCCCGCCGCGCCGCGCATGGCCGCCCAGGAGCGCGAGCTGTTCCAGTGGGGCCACCGCCTCCAGGCCATTCCGCGCGCGCTCAAGACGCTGGGGTGGACGCCGGACGTCATCCTCGCGGACACCCCGCCCAGCATCGGCGCCTACACCGAGGCCGTGCTCGCCTCCGCGGACCTGGTCGTGGCCCCCGTGCCCACCGGCGCCTTCGCGCTCCAGGGCCTGGGGGAAATCGAGACCGCGTGGCGGGACGTCCGCGAGCAGGGCGGCGAGCTGGTCGCGGTGGTGAACCTGTGGGACCGCCGCACCACCGCCACCAACGAGGCCATGGAGGGCGCGCTGAGCGAGTCCACGGTGCCCGTGCTCCGGGCGCGCATTCCGCGCTCGGAGTCCATCAACCAGGCGGGGCTGGGCTACGAGGTGGTGTTCGACACGAGCCCCCAGGCGGCCGGCGTGGAGGAGCTGCGGGCCCTGGCGCAGGAGCTGGCGAAGCGCGTGGGCCTGCGCTGAAACGGCGAACGGCACCGTCCGCCACGAGGGCGCACGGTGCCGTCCAGGCGAAGCCGAATCAGAGGTGGTAGTGGCCCGAGGCCTCGGGCTGGTACGGCACCGCGACGATGCGCAGCCGCTTGGAGCGTCCGCCCGGCAGCGGCCAGGTGATGGACTGCCCCACGGACAGGCCGATGAGCGCGCTGCCGATGGGGGCCAGCACGGAGATGCGGCCGTCGTCGCTGCTGGCGTCGCGCGGGTAGACGAGGGTGACCTCCCGGCGCTCTCCTGACTGTTCGTCCTCGAAGACGACCTTGCTGTTCATCGTCACGACTTCAGGTGGGATCGCTTCCGAAGGCACGACGCGAGCCCGGGTCAGCTCCGCGTCGAGCATTTCCGCGAACTCAGCCGTCCGGCCGCCTCCGTTGTGGTCCACCACCTGGCGCAGGCGCTCCAGGTCGGTTTCGGTCACGATGAGGGACTGCTCGCTGGCCATGTCACGGGCCTCCTGTGGGAGGAAGTTATGGGTTAAGCCCATTCTAACTGCCCAGCCCACGGTTTATTCCCGAGTCGTTCCCAAAACGACCCGGGCGTCCAACTTCGCTCAGAAGGCGCAGTCGGCGCCCCGGGTGGGCAGCACGGAGCGCCCCCCGGAAAGATAGGCATCGCAGGCCTTGGCGGCTTCGCGGCCGTCCGACAGGGCCCAGACGATGAGGCTGGCGCCCCGGCTCGCGTCCCCGGCGCAGAACACCCCGTCCGCGGACGTGGCGAAGCGCGCGTCCACCTGCACCGTGCCGCGGGGCGACAGCTTCACCCCCAGCGCCTCGGAGAGGTTGCCCGCCTCGGGCCCGGTGAAGCCCATGGCCAGCACCAGCAGGTCCGCTTCGAAGGTCACCTCGGTGCCGGGACGCTCGATGAGGCGGGGCAGGGCGCCGGGCTCGGGCTGGAACTCGACTTCCACGGCGTGCAGCGCCTGGAGCCGTCCGTCGCTGCCCGTCAGCCGCTTCGTCATCAGCGCGAAGCGGCGCTCGCCGCCTTCCTCCTGGCTGGTGGAGGTGCGGAAGATGACCGGCCACCTCGGCCAGGGGTTGCCCTCCGCGCGCACCGCGGGCGGCGCGGGGAGCAGCTCCACCTGCCGCACGCTCGCCGCGCCCTGGCGCAGCGCGGTGCCCAGGCAGTCCGAGCCGGTGTCGCCGCCGCCCAGCACCACGACGTGCCGGCCCGCCGCGTCCAGGCGCGAATCCTTCTGGCCATGCCCCGAGACGAGCCGGTTCTGGTGCTCCAGGTACTCCATGGCCTGGACGACGCCGGACAGCTCGCGTCCGGGGACCTCCAGCTCGCGCGGACGGCGCGCGCCCAGGGCCAGCACCAGCGCGTCATGCTTCGCGCGCAGCTCGCGGTAGCTCAGGGCCCCGCCCACGTCCACGCCGGTGACGAAGGTGATGCCCTCCGCCTCCATCAACGCCAGGCGCCGGTCCACCACGGACTTCTCCAGCTTGAAGTCGGGGATGCCGTAGCGCAGCAGGCCGCCCGCATGGGCGTCCCGCTCATACACGGTGACGGTGTGTCCGGCCGCGTTGAGCTGCGCCGCCGCCGCCAGCCCCGCGGGCCCGGAGCCCACCACGCCCACCGTCTTCCCGGTGCGGCGCGCCGGCGGCCGGGGCGTCACCCAGCCCTCCTTGAAGGCCCGCTCGACAATCTCCTTCTCCAACTGCTCGATGGTGACCGGGTCCCGGTCGATGGCGAGCACGCACGCGGCCTCGCACGGCGCCGGGCACAGCCGGCCCGTCATCTCCGGGAAGCCATTGGTGCGGCTGAGCAAGTCATACGCCTCGCGCCAGCGCCCACGGAACACGGCCTCGTTGAAGTCGGGGATGAGGTTCCCCAGGGGACAGCCCTGGTGACAGAAGGGGACGCCACAGTCCATGCAGCGGCCCGCCTGCCGTTTCGCCTCGTCGGGGGCCAGCGGCAGCGCGAACTCGCGCCAGTCGCCCAGCCGGTCCGCCGTGTCCCGCTTGTCCGCGTGGACGCGCTCCCACTCGATGAATCCCGTCGGCTTACCCATGGCTCAGGCCCTCCCCGCCCCGGACCGGGGCAGCGGCAGCGGATGTGGACTCCGGCGGTCTGCGCGCCGCGCGCCGTGCCTGGAGGACCCGCTTGTAGTCCGTGGGCATCACCTTCACGAAGCGCGGCACCATCAGCTCCCAGTTGTCCAACACCCGCCGCGCCAGCGCGCTGCCTGTGTGATGCAGGTGCCGCTCCACCATGCCGTGCACCAGCCAGATTTCGGACTCGTCCACCAGGGACTCCAGCTCCACCATCTCCAGGTTGCAGCGCTGCCGGAAGGACTGGTCTCGGTCGAGCACATAGGCGATGCCGCCGCTCATGCCGGCCGCGAAGTTGCGCCCGGTGGGGCCCAGCACCACCACCGCGCCGCCCGTCATGTATTCGCAGCCGTGGTCGCCCACGCCCTCCACGACGGCCTGCGCGCCGCTGTTGCGCACCGCGAAGCGCTCCCCCGCGAGCCCCCGCAGGTACACCTCGCCGGCCGTGGCGCCGTAGAGCGCGGTGTTGCCCACCAGCACGTTCTCCTCGGCGGTGAAGCGGCTGGCCTGCGGCGGGTAGGCGATGATGCGCCCGCCGGACAGGCCCTTGCCCACGTAGTCGTTGGCGTCGCCCTCCAGCTCCAGCGTCACGCCCTTCACCACGAAGGCTCCGAAGCTCTGGCCCGCGGAGCCCTTCATCCGCACATGGAGCCGGCCATCCGGCAGCCCCTGGCCCCCGTGACGCCGGGCAATCTCACCCGACAGCAGGGCGCCCACTGCGCGGTGGGAGTTGGCCACCGGCACGGTGAGCAGCATGGGCGGCCCGCCGTCCAGCACCCCGCGGGCGTCGCGCAGCAGCGCGTGGTCCAGGTGGTCGGACACGTCCTTGATGCGCGGCGTGGTGCAGTGGCGCGGCTCGCTGTCCGGCGCGGCCGGCGCGGCCAGCAGCCCGGACAGGTCCACGCGCCGGGCCTTCCAGTGGTCCACCGCCGGGCGCTGCCGGAGCAGGTCCACGCGGCCCACCAGTTCTTCCAGGGTGCGGGCGCCCAGGGCGGCCATCCGCTGGCGCAGGTCCTCCGCGATGAGGAGGAAGAAGTTCACCACGTCCTCGGGCTTGCCCTGGAAGCGCTCGCGCAGCCCCGCGTCCTGCGTGGCGATGCCCGCCGAGCACGTGTTGAGGTGGCACTTGCGCAGCATGATGCAGCCCACGGCCACCAGGCTGGCGGTGGCCATGCCGAACTCCTCGGCGCCCAGGAGCGCGGCCACCAGCACGTCGCGCGCGGTGCGCATGCCGCCGTCCGCCTGCACGCGGATGCGCGAGCGCAGCCCGTTGTGCACCAGCACCTGCTGCGTCTCCGCCAGCCCCAGCTCCCAGGGCAGGCCCGCGTGCTGGATGCTGGACAGCGGCGAGGCGCCCGTGCCGCCCTCGTAGCCGGAGATGACCACGCAGCTGGCGCCAGCCTTGGCCACGCCCGCGGCGATGGTGCCCACGCCCACCTCGCTCACCAGCTTCACGCTGACCCGCGCGGCCGGGTTCACCGACTGGAGGTCGTAGATGAGCTGCGCCAGGTCCTCGATGGAGTAGATGTCGTGGTGCGGCGGCGGCGAGATGAGCGTCACGCCCGGCGTGGACCAGCGCACGCGGGCGATCCGCTCATCCACCTTGTGGCCGGGCAGCTGGCCACCCTCGCCGGGCTTGGCGCCCTGGGCCACCTTGATTTGGAGCTCGTCCGCGTTGACCAGGTACTCCGTGGTGACGCCGAAGCGCGCGCTGGCCACCTGCTTGATGGCGCTGCGGCGCGAATCGCCGTGCTCGTCCCGGGTGTAGCGCCGCGACTCCTCGCCGCCCTCGCCGCTGTTGGAGCGCCCGCCCAGCCGGTTCATGGCGATGGCCAGCGTCTCGTGCGCCTCCGCGCTGATGGAGCCGAAGGACATGGCGCCGGTGACGAAGCGCCGGGCAATGGCGCGCGCCGGCTCCACCTCCTCCAGGGGCACCGGCGCGCGGCCCTCGTGGGAGACTTCGAGCAGGCCGCGCAGGTTGCAGTGCTCGCGCGTCTCGTCGTCCGCCAGCCGCGAGTACTCCGCGAAGGTGGCGGCGTCATTCGCGCGCACCGCCGCCTGGAGCCTGGCGATGGTGGCCGGGTTCCACTTGTGCCGCTCGCCCAGCCGGCGCCAGCGGTACTGGCCGCCCACGGGCAGCATGCCGGCCTCCACGTCCGCTTCCGCGCCGAAGCCTCGGGTGTGGCGCTCTTGCACTTCGCGCCCCAGCTCCGGCAGGCCCACGCCCTCCACGCGCGACGCCGTGCCGGTGAAGTGCCGCTCCACCAGCGAGCGCTGGAGCCCCACGGCCTCGAAGAGCTGCGCGCCGCGGTAGGACTGGAGCGTGGAGATGCCCATCTTCGACATCACCTTGAGCAGGCCTTCCTCCACGGCGCGGATGAAGCGGTCCTGTGCCTTCTCCGCGTCCACGGCCAGCTCGCCGCCGTCCGCCAGGGCCCGGAGCGTGTCAAGCGCCAGGTACGGGTTCACCGCGGCGGCGCCGTAGGCGAACAGGCAGGCGAAGTGGTGCACCTCGCGCGCCTCCGCCGTCTCCAGCAGCAGGCCGGTGTACATGCGGATGCCGTCACGGACGAGCCGCTGGTGCACCGCGGACATGGCCAGCAGCGCGGGAATGGCCGCGTGCGCCGCGTCCACGCCGCGGTCGCTCAAGAGCAGGATGCTGGCGCCGGCGTCCACCGCGTCCACGGCCTCGCGGCAGAGCTGCTCCACCGCCGCCTCGAGCGCGCCCTCGCCGCCGTCCAGGGCGTAGAGGAGCGACAGGCGGCGCGTCTCGAACAGGCCCTCGTCGTTGATGGCCGCCAGCCGCGCGAGCTGTCCGTTGGTGAGGATGGGGCCGGGGAGGGACAGCCGGTGGCACTGCTCCGGCGTCTCCTCGAAGGTGTTGCTCTCCGGGCCCAGCGCGGTGGCCAGCGTCATCACCAGCGACTCGCGCAGCGGGTCGATGGGCGGGTTGGTGACCTGCGCGAAGAGCTGGTGGAAGTAGGAGAAGAGGCTGGGGGCCTGGTCGCTGAGCACCGCCAGCGGCGTGTCCGTGCCCATGGAGCCCACTGGCTCCTTGCCCGTCTCCGCCATGGGCGTGAGCACCGAGCGCACGTCCTCGGCGGTGTAGCCGAAGGCGCGCTGGGCCCGCCACAGCTCCTCGCCGCGCAGCCGCACCGGGGCGGCGACGGCGGGGAGGTTGTCGAAGGTATAGACGTTGCGCTGGAGCCAGCGGCGGTAGGGCCAGCGCGTGGTGATGTCGCGCTTGACCTCCTCGTCCTCCAGGATGCGGCCCTCGGTGGTGTCCACCAGCAGCATGCGGCCCGGCGTCAGGCGGCCCTTGCGGCGCACCTGCGAGGGCGGCACGTCGATGACGCCCATCTCCGAGGCGAGGATGATGCGGTCGTCCTCCGTGACGAGGTAGCGCGCGGGGCGCAGGCCGTTGCGATCCAACGTGGCGCCGATGAGCTGCCCGTCCGTGAAGGCGATGGCCGCGGGGCCGTCCCACGGCTCCAGCAGCGCGGAGGAGTACTCGTAGAAGGCGCGCCGCTCGTCGGACATCTGCGTGTCGCCCTCCCACGCCTCCGGAATCATCATCATCAGCGCGTGGGGCAGGGGGCGGCCGCCCAGGTAGAGCAGCTCCACCATGTTGTCGAACTGCGCCGAGTCGCTCTTGCCCGGGACGATGATGGGCTGGAGCGCCTCCAGGCTGCCGCCCAGGCGCGCCGTCTGGAGCAGGCCGCGCCGCGCGGTCATCCAGTTCCGGTTGCCGCGCAGGGTGTTGATTTCACCGTTGTGCGCGATGAAGCGGAACGGCTGCGCCAGCTCCCACGTGGGGAAGGTGTTGGTGGAGAAGCGCGAGTGGACCAGGCCCAGCGCGCTCACGAAGTCCGGCTGCTGCAGGTCGCAGTAGAAGCGCGGCAGGTCCGCCGGCAACAGCAGGCCCTTGTAGACGAGCGTCTCCGACGACAGCGACGCCACGTGGAAGCGGCCCGTGGGGTCCACGCCGCGCGCTTGGATGAGCTTCTCCGTCAGCTTGCGGATGCGGTACAGCTTCCGCTCGAAGGCGCTGGGCACCATGCGCCGGCGCGCCACGAAGAGCTGGCGGATGACGGGGGCGGCCTCTCGGGCCACGGGGCCCAGGTGCTCCGGGTCCACGGGCACGTCGCGCCAGCCGAGCACGCGCTGCCCCTCTTGTACGACGACCTCCTCGAAGGCGGCCTCACAGGCGGCCCGGGCCTCGGGCTCGGGCGGGAGGAACACCTGCCCCACGCCATAGTGCCGGCGCGGAGGGAGGGCGAAGGGCAGCTTCGGGGACTCGCGCTCGAAGAAGCGGTGGGGGAGCTGCACCAGGATGCCGGCGCCGTCGCCGGTCCGTGGGTCCCTGCCCGCGGCCGCCCGGTGGCTGAGCCGGTTGAGGAGCTCCAGGGCGTCCTCGACGATGCCGCGCGAGCGCTCACCTCTCAGGTGGGCGACGAACCCCACGCCGCAAGCGTCATGCTCGGTATCCGGCTCATACAGGCCGTACCGACCGGGGCGGAATGCCGACATCTAGAGTCCCCTTTCCCGACGACGCGGGATGTCATCAATAATAAAGCTGTGTCGCAACACGCTAACGCGCTGCGTTGGCTGGCGTAAAGGGAAGTCCCTACCCAGGGTGCGAGGAGGGCGGGGTGAGGAGGGACCTGGCTGGCCCGGCATGAACTACAGTGCCGCGCGCTGTCACATTCCGGCGGTGGCCAAGGGGCGTTGACGCCTGGATGCCGCGCCGCGCGAGGTCGCTCCCATGCCGTACACGCCCATCATCGGCACGCTCGGCTACGTGATGTCGCCGGACGGGCAGCGCGTGCTGCTCGTCCACCGCAACGCCCGCCCGGAGGACGCCCACTACGGGAAGTTCAACGGCCTGGGCGGGAAGCTGGAGCGCGACGAGGACGTGGCCGCCTGCATGCGCCGGGAGCTCCGCGAGGAGGCCGGCATCGAGTGCACGCGGATGGTGCTGCGCGGCACCATCTCCTGGCCGGGCTTCGGCAAGCACGGAGAGGACTGGCTGGGCTTCGTGTTTCGCATCGACGGCTTCGAAGGCACCCCGCTGGAGCGCAACCCGGAGGGCTCCCTCTCCTGGGTGCCGGTGGCGGACGTGCAGGGCCTCAACCTGTGGGACGGCGACCGCCACTTCCTGCCGCTGGTGTTCGACGCCGACCCCCGGCCGTTCCATGGCGTCATGCCGTACTCCGGTGGCCGCGCGCTGAGCTGGTCCTTCAGCCGCTTGTAGGCGCGCGAACCGTCCGTGGAGCACCGGGCGGGCATTCCAGCGCGCGTAGGAAGTTTACTCAGCGAGCGTTGACGGGTGAGGGCCGTGGGGGGTATCCCCGTTTGCTGTGCAAATGAGAACGATTCTCAATTTCGACATTTCGGTGAACTTCTCCCTGTCGTGAGCCTGTGCGGACCTTTCGAAACATCCTCTTCTGGATTCATCTCATCGTCGGTGTCGCCACCGGGCTGGTGATTGCGATCATGTCCTTCACGGGCGTGGTCATCGCCTTCGAGAAGCAGCTCATCGAATGGGCGGAGCGGGAGGTCCGGACGGTGCAGCTCCCGTCTCCGGGCGCGCCCCGGCTCCCCGTGGAGGAGCTGGTCGAACGCGTCCACGCGTCGCGCTCGGAGGGGCAGCCCTCCGGGGTGACGGTGTATCCGGAGCCGACGTCCGCGGTGCTCGTGAGCATCGGCCGGGGCGCGGTGAGCTACGTCAACCCCTACACCGGCGAGGTGCTGGGGAATGGCGCGACGGGCCTGCGCGGCTTCTTCCAGTGGAACGTGCAGCTTCACCGGTGGCTGGCCGCTGGCGGTGACAACCGCGCGGTGGGCAAGGCCGTCACCGGCGCGAGCAACGCGGTGTTCCTCTTCCTGGCCATCTCCGGCCTGTACCTGTGGTGGCCGCGCAAGTGGACGCTGCGCGCGATGCGGCCGTCGCTGTGGTTCCGGCGCGGGCTGAAGGGCAAGGCGCGCGACTGGAACTGGCACAACGTCATCGGCTTCTGGTCGCTGCCGGTGCTCATCGTGCTCACGGCGTCGGGCATGGTCATCTCGTACAAGTGGGCGTCCAGCCTGGTGTTCACCATGACGGGCAACACGCCGCCCGCGGCGAAGGGGCCGCCGGGCTCGGCGACGGTGAAGGTCCCCGCGCCCGCGGAGGAGACGCCGCGCAAGCCGCTGGACGTCCTCATCGCCGAGGCGCAGAGGACGTCACCCACCTGGTCGTCCGCCACGCTGCGCCTGGGCGGCGGAACGCGGGGCGGAAAGGGTGGCTCGGATGGCGTGGACGCGGTGACGGTCACCCTCCGCGAGGCGGAGGCGTGGCCGCTGTTCTCCTCCACGCAGGTGTCACTCAACCCCTTCTCGGGCGAGGTGGCGAAGCAGGAGACCTACGCGGACTACAACAGCGGCCGGAAGCTGCGCACCTGGCTGCGCTTCCTGCACACCGGAGAAGCGCTGGGGCTCTGGGGCCAACTGGTGGCCGCCATCGCGTCGCTGGGCGGCGTGTTCCTCGTCTACACGGGCTTCGCGCTGTCGTGGCGCCGGTTCTTCTCCCGGCGCCGGACGAACACCGAGCCTCGGGAAGAAGCCGCCGCGCAGTCCGAGCCGGCGGCCTGACGGATTTCAGCCCTCCTCGTGAGCGTGACGGGTTCCCTCGTCATCCTCCTGCTCACGAGGCGGGCTTCCCTCCGAGTCGGAAGGTCAGTTCCGGTCCTTGCGGACGAGCACCTTCTTGCCGCGCAGGGTGGCGTTCTTCAGCGCGGCGATGATGCGGTTGGCCTCGGACTCCGGCACCTCTACCAGCGAGAAGCTGTCGCCAATCTGGATGGCGCCAATCTTGGAGGACTCTACGCCCGCCTCACCGGCGATGGCGCCCACCAGGTCGGCGGGGCGAATACCGGCGTGACGGCCGGCGCCAATCCACAGGCGGGTGACGTCCCACGTCGGCGGGACACCGCGAGCCCTCGGGCTCCGCTCCGGACGGCCTGCGCGTCCCGGGGGCGCTCCGAACTTACCCGTGCGCTCCTGCGGCGGCGCGACGACGGGAATCTCCGTCTCCTCCGAGTCGCGGCCCTCGTCCTGGGCCTCATGGAGGAGCTTCACGGCGGCGGCGGCGATGTCCATGGCGTCGAACTCGCTGGCCAGGCTCTCCACCACGTTGCGGAGGGAGTCGTACTCACCGGCCACCAGCGTCTCGCGCAGGGACGCGCGCAGCAGCTCCTGCCGCTTCTCGCGCATGTCCGCGACGGTGGGCACGGTGGCCACTTCAATGCGCTGGCCGGTGACGCGCTCGATGTTGCGCAGCAGCCGGTGCTCGCGGGGCTCCACCAGGGTGATGGCCACGCCCTCGCGGCCGGCGCGGCCCGTGCGGCCGATGCGGTGCACGTAGGCCTCGGGCGCGTTGGGCACGTCGAAGTTCACGACGTGCGACAGGCGGGGGATGTCCAGGCCGCGCGCCGCGACGTCGGTGGCCACGAGCAGGTCGGTGCCCTGGGACTTGAGCTGCTTGATGACGCGGTCCCGCTGCTCCTGCGTCATGCCGCCGTGCAGGGCGTGGGCGCGCCAGCCGCGGCCGTTGAGGGAGACGGTGAGGTCATCCACTTCCGTGCGCGTGCGACAGAAGATGATGGCGGCGGTGGGGGACTCCACGTCGAGCAGGCGGCCCAGGGTGGCGATCTTGAAGGCGCGCGGGACGACGTAGGCCGTCTGGCGGACGCGGGGGATCTCCCCCTGCTCCACCTTCTCGCGGGCAATCTTCACGCGCACGGGCTCGTGCAGGTGACGCTCGGCGATGCTGGCGATGCGCGGCGGGAGGGTGGCGGAGAAGAGGGCCGTCTGCCGGTTCTCGGGCGTGCCGGAGAGGATGGCCTCCAGGTCCTCGGCGAAGCCCATGTCGAGCATCTCGTCGGCCTCGTCGAGCACGACGACGCGCACGTCATCGAGCTGGAGCGTGCCGCGGCGCAGGTGGTCCAGCGCGCGGCCCGGGGTGGCAACGACGACGTCCACGCCGCGCTTGAGGACGCGGAGCTGCTGCCCGATGACCTGCCCGCCGTACAGGGGCAGCACGGAGATGCCGAGCTTCTGTCCGTAGCGGTGGATGGCCTCGGAGACCTGCATGGCCAGCTCGCGCGTGGGGACCAGCACCAGCGCGGACGTGGTGTTGGGCCGGCAGGCGCCGGGCTCCACCTGGTTGAGCAGGGGTAGGGCGAAGGCGGCCGTCTTGCCGGTGCCGGTGGCGGCGATGCCGAGCAGGTCCTTTCCTGCGAGCAACGGCGGGAGGGCGGCGGCCTGGATGGGGGTGGGCTCCTCGTAGCCGAGCGCGCTGAGCGCCTCGACGAGCGCGGGCTTCAAGCCCAGGGAATCAAAGGTGGCCTCGGTAGGGGCGGGGGGCTGGGGTGCTTTCACGGCCTGGGCTTGTACCACCAGCAGTGGTCTTGTGCGCTCCCAGAATGGGGGGAGGGCGGGCCCTGAACACTCTCAGTCCTTCCAGAGCACCTTCCACGGGTGCTTGCGGAGGTCCGTCACCAGAGAGCGCAGCTCGTCGTAGAGCGTGCCGTCCTGGAGCACCGCGCCCGCGGTGCCCTCGCCGGCCTCCAGCTTCGCCAGCACCCGGTCCGCGCGGGCCGCGATGCTCTCCAACTGGCCCGAAGCCGAGGTCAGGCGCTCCAGCGCGAGCTTCACCCGAGCGCCGTCCTCGGGCCCCAGCGGACCCGTCACGGCCGCCAGCGCGTCCAGCGTCGTCCCAGCGGACTTCGTCAGGCCCGGCAAATCCCGGCGCGCCACGGAGGCCACCGCCGCCGCGTCGTCCAGCAGCCGCGCCCCCTTGCCCCCGGGCTGGAAGGCCTCGCGCGCCAGGCCCGCGAGCTGCCGCAAGTCCTTCGAGGCCGCCGCCAGCTCGGACGCCAGCACCTTCACGTCGCCCCGGTTCTCCGTCAGCAGCTGGTCCAGCGTCCGCGCCAGCCGGGACACGTTGGCCGCGAGGCCCCGGATGGCCTCCGGGTCCTCCTCCAGCATCTGTGAAAGCAGGTCCACGAAGCGGGTGAGCTGCTCGGCCAGGACGTCCAGCCGGGGCGCGTCCGTTCCCCGGACGACGGTGCCCGCGGGCAGCCGCTCCTGCGCCGAACCCGGGTTCAGCTCCAGGTAGGGCTCTCCCAGGATGCCCACCGTGGCCACCGTCACGCGCGCGTCCTGGCGCAGCGCGCCCACGGCCTCCGGCGCCACCGCCAGCTCCATCCGCACGGGCAACGGGCGGCCCTGCGCGTCCCGCCGCTCGGGCTGGAGCTGGATGTCCTGCACGCGCCCCACCTGCACGCCGCCCAGCTTCACGGGGGCGCCCTCCACCACGTTCCCCGTGTGGCCGAAGTCCACCGCCAGCCCCGTCTCCGAGCCCAGCTTCAACTCGCCCATCAGCCACAGCAACACCAGCACGCCCATGATGGTGGACAGCACCAGGGCGCCCACCTTCAACTCCAGCCGTCGCTCATCCATCCGTCGCGCCCTCCATGAATGGCGCCGTCAACACCCGCAGCTCGGGCGCGGAGGACTCCAGGAAGCCCTTCGGCGTGCCCAGGTAAGCACATTGCTTGTCCGCCACCACCAGCACCCGGTCCGCCAGCGCCTTCAACTGCCGGTAGTCGTGGGACACCACCATCCCCCCCAGGCCCCGCGCCTTCAGCGACGCGAGCACCTCCTCCACCTGGCCCGCCGCCTTCCGGTCCAGCCCCGTCGTCGGCTCGTCGAAGAGGAGATAGCGCGGCTTGAGCACCAACGCCCGGGCGATGGCCGTCCGCTTCTTCGCCCCGGGCCCCAGCTCCGGAGGCAGCCGGTCCGCCCAGTCCAGCAGCCCCACCTGGGCCAGCGCGGCGTCCACGTCATCCACGGCCGCCGCCGGGTCCGCCAGCCAGACGTTCTGCCGGAGCGTGCGCCAGTCCAGCAGCGCCGGGCCCTGCACCAGATAGGGGGCCTTGCGCCGCAGCGGCACCAGCTCTCGCTCGGGCCGCGAGTCCACGCGCTCTCCCCACAGCGTCACTTCACCCGCGTCCGGGCGCAGCAGCCCCACCGCCAGCCGGCACAGCACGCTCTTCCCGGTGCCACTGGCGCCCGCGATGAACGTCAGCTCCTTCGTGGACACCTCCGCCGTGAGCCCCGCGAGCACCGGCCGGCGTCCCTCGTCGAACGCGACGTGCACGTCTCGGAATCGCAGGGCCTCGCTGTCGGGAAGTGAAGTCATGCGCGAGGCTCACTCACAGGCGCAAGAGCTGGAAGGCCAGCGACACGGCGAGGTCGATGAGCAGGCACCCCAGGCTCGCAGCCACCACGCCGTCGGTGGTGGCCTCGCCCACGGCCTCGGCGCCGCCGCGCGCCTTGAGGCCCGCCACCGCCGCCGCCAGCGGAATGTAGAGCCCGCAGCCCGCGGCCTTCAGGAACGCGGCCAGCAAATCCCAGCCATCCACGTAGCGCGGATCCATGAACGCCCGCCCGTCCACGCCGAAGGCGAGCTGCGCCACCGCCGACGCGGACAGCGTGGCCGCGATGGTGCCCAGGGTACACAGCAGGGGCACGCCCACCACGCCCGCAATCACCCGAGGCGCGACGAGGTCCGCGTAGGGGTCGCCCGCGGACATCTCCAGGGCCTCCACCTGCTCGTTGACGCTCATGGTGGACAGCTCGGCCGCGTGCGCCGCGCCCGCGCGTGAGGCCGTGAGCAGCGCGGACACCGCCGGGCCCAGCTCGCGGATGAGCAGCTCGAAGTACGCGGGCCCCAGCACCGCCACGTTGCCCACGAAGCGCCGCGCCTGGCTGTTGGCGATGGTGACGAGCACCGCGCCGAAGAAGGCCATGCCGGACATCACCAGCCACACGCTGCGCCCGCCCAGCTCGTGGAGCTGCGCCAGGGACTCACGCCAGGGCACGCCGTCCCGGGTGGAGGCCCGCACCGTGCGCGCCAGCATCACCACGGGCGCTCCGAAGAACGTCAGCACGCTGCTCATCCCATCCACCCCGCGAGCACGGACGTGAGGACGAAGTCGAGGACGAAGATGGCCGCGCAGCCGCGCACCACCGCGCTGGCCGCCGCCTGGCCCACGGCGTGGGCGCCGCCCCGGGCGGACAGGCCCACGGTGGTGGACAGCAGGGCGATGGCCAGCCCGAAGATGCCCGTCTTCACCACGCCGCCCAGGAGATCGAACGGCCCCAGCAACTGAGAGAAGGTGCCGAAGAAGACGCGCACCGGGAGGCCCAGGGCGAGCAGGGCGGCCACGGACTCGAAGAGGATGGCCACCGCGAAGGTGACGCTGCTGAGCGCCAGCATGCTGACCTCCATGGCCACCACGCGAGGCGCGACGAGGATGGCGAAGGGGTCCAGGCCGATGCCGCGCAGGCCTTCAATCTGTCCGCCCACCTGCATCAGCGCCAGCTCCGCCGCGTTTCGCGCGCCCAGCCGCGCCGACATGATGAGGCCCAGCAGCAGCGGGCCGAACTCCCACAGCACGCCGTAGCCCGCCGCCCAGCCGAGGACGGCCCGCGCGCCGAAGCGCTGGACGTAGATGCCCGACTGCAGCACCACGATGATGCCGGCCAGCGCCGCCGTGGCCAGGGCGAGCGGCAGGGAGCCGTAGCCGAACTGCACCAGGGCGCGGCCCAGCTCGCGGCGCTCCAGCTTCGGCAGCGCCAGCACCGTGCGGCCCACGACCAGTCCGAGCGCGCCGGTTCCTCGGAGCACGTCCAGCGCCGTTCGTCCGAGCTTCGTCAGCACCGTCACGCGGGCACCTCGTCCGGTGCATCCTCCAATTCGGGCGCGGGCGGCCCGTCATGAACCAGTCGCCCCCCACGCAGGTACAGCCAGCGAGGCAGGGGCAGGTCCATTGGCGCCTCCGTCGACACGACCAGCAGCGTGCCGCCCCGGGACACGTCCAGGAGCACCCGGGCCACCTGCCGGGCCGTGCCCGGATCCAACCCCGCGAAGGGATCATCCGCCAGCACCACCGACGGACGCGCCGCCAGGGCCCGCGCGATGCCCGCGCGCTTCTTCATGCCGCCAGACAGGCGCTCCGGCAGCGTGTCCGCCGCGTCCGCCAGCCCCACCGCGCGCAGGACGTCACGGGCGCGGGCCTGGGCCTCGGCCTCCGGGACGTGGCGGCGGGTGAGGGGCGCCATCACGTTCTGCAGCACTGTCATCGAGTCGAACAGGGCATCCGTCTGGAACACCATGCCGAACGACGCCTGCTGCTCGCGCCGCTCGGCGGCCGTCAGCCGCGCCGCATCCCGCCCATCCCACAGCACGCAACCCTCCGTGGGCCGCACCAGCCCGGCCAGGGCCTTCACCAGCGTCGTCTTCCCCGCGCCCGAGCGCCCCAGCACCAGCGCCTGCGTCCCGGGCGGCAACGCGCAGCTCACACCGGACAGGACCTGCCTCGCTCCGTACCGCACCGTGAGGCCGTCCGCGCGCAGGTCCATGGTGTCCGTTCGCCCGCCGCCTCAGGGCCGCCAGCGCACGAGCGCGCCGCTTTGGCCCGCGGCCCAGACGTCCGCCGGGCCGGTTCCGCTCAGCGCGTTCATCTGGCTGGACGGAGACGGGTTCGTGGCGTGGCTCCAGGCCGTGCCGTCAAAGAAGTGGATGTGGTTCGTTCCGGAGCTCACGGCGTAGACGGCCTTGCTGCTGAAGGCAACCAGTCCGCGGATGTCCGCGGCGTTCCCGGAGGGCAGGGTGACGGCGGGCTTCACGCTCCACGTCGTGCCCGCGCGCTCCAGGAAGAGGCCGCCGTCACCCCCGGCGTAGACATGGCTGGGTGACAGCACCCGGATGGCGCGGAGGAACCCAGGCACTCCGACGTTGCCCAGGGGCTCCTTCTGCCACGCGCCGCCGTCCTCCGAGGGCCCGCGCCAGACCACGGGGTGGCTGGTGCCGCCCTGGTCCTCGGCGCCCGCGGCGAAGAGCGTCAGGGGGCTGGTCCCGTCAATGGACCGGAGGTTGCCGCCGAGCTCGACGAGCTGCTCGGGCGCGGCCTGCGTGGGCGCGCCCTCTTCGTAGTTCCACCGGAGGACGCGGCCCTGGCTGTCCACCGCGTAGAGCGCGACGCGGTTGCCGTCTTCAAAGCCCACCATCCCGTTGATGCTGATGCTCACCGGGCCCGCCACGTCGACGCAGGGGCCGGTGTCGGTGGGGAGCCGGGTGGTGAACGTGCCCGCGCCGGAGCCCAGGAAGACGCGCCCGGCGCTCGTCACCCAGGAGGTGTTCCACTCACCCGGGCAGTCCGCCACGAGGGTGATCGTCTCGCCGTCAACGTGGGCGACCCGGCCGTCGCGTCCCGCCAGCCAGCCCTTGTTGCCGGCGTACGCCGCCACCGTGTCCCAGATGATCGAAGCGGGCGTCGCGTTCGTCGTCGTCCAGGCCACGGTGTCGCAGCCCGCCAAGTCTTCGTCCACCTGTCCGTCACAATCATTGTCCAGCCGGTCGCACACCTCGGTGGCCGCGTTCGACGCGAAGCGCGAGCTCTCATCGCAGTCCGTGTCCTCCTCCACCGCACCCTGTGACGGGCTGACGCACCAGAGCCCCAAGGAGGTCCCCGCCTCACCGTCACCGTCCTCGTCCTGGAACCACTCCCGCGGCGTCTCGCTGCTGACGCAGGCCGTCAGCGCGCTGCTCGCGCACTGCTTGAACCCGGCGCAGCGCTGCGCGGTCTCGCACGGCGCGCTCACGTCGAACGGGTCGTTGTCGATGGTCCCATCGCAGTCGTCGTCCTTGCCGTCGCAGACGAGCTCCGCCTGGCGGGGGTGGATGTCGGGGTCCTGGTCGTTGCAGTCACCGGCCTCCAGGACATAGCCCGCGGGAGGCGTGCAGGAGAGGTTGGGCAGGGCGGACGGGTCGCCGAAACCATCACCGTCCGCGTCGCGGTAGTAGGTCGCGCCGCCGGGGGCATCCGCCTCGCCATTGACGCAGTTGTTGTCCACGCCGTCGCACAGCTCCGTCGCGCCGGGGTGGATGGCCGGGTCGTCGTCATCGCAATCCGAGCCAGGGAAGGTCCCTTCGCTGGAGACATAGCCGTCGTCATCCAGGTCCAGGGCGCGCAGGTCCAGCTCCACGGACGCGGTGCCCACCGTGGGCACCTGCGTGGTGACCTCGTGCAGCGCCACCACGGGCCCGTTGCAGGAGCGCTCATGCGCGGTCGCGGTGAGCCGCAGGTTCCGGCTCCAGCCCTCCCGGCCCAGGATGGCCACCGTCCGCACGTCGCTGCGGGCCGAGGGCTCCATCCGGACGTCGGCGGTCTCCGTGCGACTGGGTTCGTCCACATCCGTGACGGTCAGCGTGAGACAGCCCGGGCGAAACGTCGCATACGAGACGAGCACGCGGACGGCCCCGGCACTGGGTGGGTCTTCCTGCTTCCGGCAGCCGGAAACGGAGAACAGCACCGCAAGAACGCAACCCATCAGGAATAAACGCATCGGCTGAGCATTCCCGGGCGCTTGGCGGCGCCCGCAATCTTTCAACAGTGAGCTACGGAACCCAGGAGAACCCGACGCAACCCATAGACCGTCGCGCGGGCCACCGTCCAGCCGCCGAATCGTCATAGCCCGTTCTCTACACCTCCGTTTATATGGCGCGTCGCACCGCCCCCCGAGGCTCGAGCCTTCCCCGCCCGTTCATGCATAGACCTCGTCACGCCATCACCGTGCCCCTCTGCGCCTGGCTCGCCCTGACCGCGTCCAGTGCGTTGGGACAGCAGCCCTCGGCCTCCGACGTCGCGGAGGATGCCCCAGCAAGTCCTCCGTCCCAGCCCCCGCCCGCGGAGGCCCAGTCCACGGCAGGCGGTCCGCTGACGCTGGAACAGGCGGTGCAGCTTGCCGCGAAGCGCAACGAGGTGGCCCTGGCCGCCGAGCAGCAGGCCGAGGCCGCACAGGCCCGGCTGGCTCGGGCACGGGCCTTCTTCTTTCCAGAGCTGACGGGAACGGGCACCTACACCCGGCGTCTGAATGAAGTGACGCGCGAAGTGGGTGGCCAGACGGTGGTCATCCAGCGCAGCAACGCCTTCAACGCCAACTTCGTCGCCTCCATGCCGCTGTTCGACGCGCGCGGCATCTTCCTGTACCGCGCGGCGCGGCGGGAAGGCGACGCGGCGGAATGGGAGGCCGTGGAGGCGCGACGGCAGATTGGCTTCGAGGCCGCCAACGCCTTCCTCGCCACCCTGGCCCAGGAGCAGGTGTACCGCGCGGCCGAGCAGCGCCTCGCGTTCGCCCGCCAGTCGCTCCAGGACGCGGCGGCCCGCGCCAAGGCGGGGCTGGCCAGCAGCAACGATGCGACGCGCGCGGAGCTGGAGGCGGCCAGCGCCGAGGTGCAGATGGCCAACGCGCGCAACGCCGCGCAGACCGCGCGCCTGGAGCTGGGCTTCCTGCTGGTGTCCTCGGTGAAGGGCGCGCTGGCCTCGCCGGATGCGCTGCTGTCGGACGCCAGCCGGCCGCTTCAGGCACACGCCTCGCTGGCGGATGGGGCCCTGGACCGCCGGCCGGACATCCTGGCCGCGCGCCTGCGGGTGGACGCGCTGGAGGAGGGCGCCAAGGAACCGCTCGCCCGGCTGCTTCCGACGCTGGGCGCGTCCGCCACGTACCGCCTCACGAACGAGGCCGGCCTCGCGGGCCGCACGGGTGACGGGTTCCTGGGCGTCAACCTCATCTGGAACTTCTTCGATGGCGGCGAACGCTACGCCGAGCGCCGGGAGCGCGTGGCCCTGGCGAGGGCGGCGGAGCTCCAGGTCCAGGCCACCACGCGCCGGGTGGACGTGGACATCGAGCAGGCGAGGGTGGCACTGGAGAACGCGCAGGCCGCCCTGGCGCAGAGCGACCTGGCGGTCCGCACGGCGCGGCAGAACGCGGAGGAGCAGGGGATTCTCTACCGTCAGGGCCTGTCGACCGCGCTGACGGTGGCGGACGCCTCGCTGCGGCAGTTCGAGGCGGAGGTGGCGTATGCCCAGAGCCGCTTCGCGCTGGGCGTGGCGCTGCTGGGGCTTCGGGCGGCCGTTGGACTCGACCCATTGGGGAAGGAACCGTGAAGGCAATGCGACGCGCAGGAACGTTGGGTCTGGCCGTGGCCGTGCTGTCCCTGGGGGCTGGCTGCGAGAAGGACGCGCAGCGCGCCAAGGGCGGAGCCACGCCGGCGGGTGGTGGCCGCGCCGCCATCCAGTTCCCCGTCGAGGTGGCTCCGGTGGAGTCGCGGGACGTGGAGTACGTGGTGGACGCGGTGGGCTCCGTGGAGGCCTTCGAGCGGGTGCAGATCACCGCCCGCGTGCCGGGCGCCGTGGAGCGGGTGCGCTTCGCGGAAGGGCAGTCGGTGAAGAAGGGCGAGGTGCTCGCGGAGATAGAGCCCGCCCGCTACGCCATCGCCGTGCGCTCCGCGGAGGCTTCGCTGGCGCGGGCCCGCGCCACGCTGGAGGAGGCGGAGGCCGGTGCGAAGCGCCGCACCGCGGTGAACGAGGCCAGCCCCGGTCTGCTCCCGGCCGAGCAGCTGGAGACCTTCGAGGCCCGCGCGCGCACGGCGGCGGCGGACGTGGCGGCGGCGAAGGCGCTGGTGGACCAGGCGCAGCTCAACCAGCGGGACGCCTACGTGCGCGCGCCCATGGACGGCGTGCTCCAGACGCGCACGGTGCAGACGGGCCAGTACGTGCAGCCCGGCGTGGTGCTGGCCACGCTGCTGCGGCGCGAGCCGTTGCTGCTGCGCTTCACCGTCCCGGCGGCGGACGTGTCCCGCATCCAGCCCGGCATGACGGCGCGCTTCTCCGTCAGCTCCGCGGGGGGTGGGGCCTTCACGGCGAAGATCACACACGTGGCCGCCGCCGCGGACGACGCCAGCCGCATGGTGCCGGTGACGGCGGAGATCTCCGGCGAGGCCGCCGAGCGGCTGCGGCCGGGCGCCTTCGCCACGGTGGTGGTGCCGGTGGACATGCGCGGCGGCAGCCCGGTGATTCCGCAGACGGCGGTGCGCGCCAGTGAGCGCGGCTTCCTGGCCTACGTGGTGGAGGGCAACAAGGCCCGCGAGCGCGTGCTGGAGCTGGGCATGCGCACCTCAGATGGCCGCGTGGAGGTCCGCGACGGCGTGAAGCCCGGTGAGCAGCTGGTGATTCGCGGCGGCGAGGCCCTGCGCGACGGGGCCGCCGTCCGCGTGGCGGAAGCGCCCAGGCCCAAGGTCACCGGTGAGCCCGCCCTGCGGCCCGAGGCCGCCAGCGGCGGTGGAGGCACCCGGCCATGAACATCACCGAGGCGTGCATCAAGAAGCCCGTCCTGGCGTGGATGATCATGGCGGCCACCATCGTCTTCGGACTGGTGGCCGCGCAGCGTATCGGCATCAGCCAGTTCCCGGACGTCGACTTCCCCACCATCAACATCTCCGTCACCTGGGAAGGCGCCAACCCGGAGGCGGTGGAGAGCGACGTCCTCGAGTTCATCGAGGAGGCGGTGACGCAGGTGGAGGGCGTCACGGCCATCAGCTCCTCCGCGCGCCAGGGCGGCGGCAGGGTCACCGTCGAGCTGGACCTGTCGCGCAACGTGGACCTGGCGCTCCAGGACGTCCAGACGAAGGTGAGCCAGGTGCAGCGCCGGCTGCCGCTGGACATTGATCCGCCCATCATCTCCAAGTCCAACCCGGAGGACCAACCCATCCTCTGGGTCGGCGTGTCCGGGCCCTTCAGCCAGCAGGTGGTGAGCGACTACGCCCGCTTCCGTGTGAAGGAGAAGCTCCAGACGATTCCGGGCGTGGGCGAGGTGCAGCTCGGCGGCATGCTGGAGCGCAACGTCCGCATCTGGGTGGACGCGGAGAAGCTGGACGCGCTGGGGCTGACCGTCATGGACGTGACGGCCGCGCTCCAGCGGGAGCACGTGGAGCTGCCCGCCGGCCGCATCGAGACGCAGGGCCGCGAGGTCAACGTCCGCGTCATGGGCGAGGCGCTGGACCTGGAGACCCTGCGGCGCATCATCGTCCGGGAGCAGGACGGCTTCCCCGTCTACCTGAATGACGTGGCGCTGGTGGAGGACGGCTTCGAGGACGTGCGCCGCATGGCGCGCATCAACGGCGAGCCGGCGCAGGGCGTGGGCATCAAGAAGCAGCGCGGCGCCAACGCCGTGGCGGTGGCGCAGGGCATCCGGGCCGAGCTGGCCAAGATGCAGAAGGACCTGCCGGAGGGGATGCAGCTGGGCGTCAACTTCGACTCGACGCAGTTCATCGAGGAGAGCGTCCACGAGATCGAGTTCGAGCTGATGCTCGCGTGCCTGCTCACCGCGTTCGTGTGCTGGGTGTTCCTGGGCTCGCTGTCCAGCACGATGAACGTGGTGCTGGCCATCCCCATGTCGCTGCTGGGGACGGTGGCGGTCATCTACTTCCTGGGCTTCACGCTCAACACCTTCACGCTGCTGGGCCTGGCGCTGGCGGTGGGCATCGTCGTGGACGACGCCATCATGGTGCTGGAGAACATCTACCGGCACTCCGAAGAAGGGAAGGACCGGGTGCGCGCCGCGCGCGAGGGCACGGCGGAGATCACCTTCGCCGCGCTGGCGGCGACGCTGGCGGTGATCGCCATCTTCCTGCCCGTCGTCTTCATGAGCGGCGTCATCGGCAAGTACTTCCTCCAGTTCGGCGTGACGCTGTGCGTGGCGGTGCTGCTGTCCTACGTGGAGGCCATCACCCTGGCGCCCGCGCGCTGCGCGCAGCTGCTCAAGACGTCGCGTGAGGGCCGCAGCGCGGTGGGCGTGTGGGTGGACCGGGGCTTCGAGAAGCTGGAGCGCGTCTACGCGCGCGCCCTGGGGTGGGGGCTGAAGCGCCCCTGGTGGGTGCTGGGCGCGGCGGTGCTGCTGCTGGGCGTCAGCGCCTTCGTCTTCCGCGCGCTGCCCGGTGAGTTCGTGCCGTCGCAGGACCAGAGCCGCCTGCTGGTGCGCATGCAGACGGCGGTGGGCAGCGACATCGAGGAGACGAACCGGCTGTTCCTTCGGGCGGAGGAGTTCGCCAGCAACCGGCCCGAGGTGACGCGCGTGTTCTCCGTCGTCGGCGGCTTCGGCAGCGGCGCGGTCAACACCGGCATCATGTTCGTCAGCTTGAAGCCGCCCGACGAGCGCATGCCGCAGTCGGAGTTCCAGCAGATCCTCCGCAAGGAGTTCAACAGCTACCCGGGCCTGCGCGCGGTGGTGCAGGACCAATCCCAGAGCGGCTTCACCGCGCAGCGCGGCTTCCCGGTGGAGTTCAGCGTGCGCGGCTCGGACTGGGAGCAGTTGGTGGAGGGCAGCCAGCAGATGCGGGAGCTGCTCCAGGCCAGCGGCAAGGTGGTGGACGTGGACACGGACTACCAGCTGGGCATGCCGGAGCTGCGCATCACCCCGGACCGGGGCCGCGCGGCGGACCTGGGGGTGCCCATCCAGTCGGTGGCCACCACCATCAACGCGCTGGTGGGCGGCGTGCGCGTGGGCAAGTACAGTACCGGAGGCCGGCGCATCGACGTGCGCATGCGGCTGATGAAGGACCAGCGCGCCAGGCCGGAGGACCTGTCCACGTTGAAGGTCCGGACGGCCAGCGGCGCGCTGGTGCCGCTGTCGTTGCTGGTGACGCAGGAGGAGCGGCCCGCGCTGCAGGCCATCACCCGGAGGGATCGCGAGCGCGCCATCAGCATCTACGCGAACGTGGCGCCTGGCTCGAACCAGGAAGAGGCGCTGGCCACGGTGGAGCGGCTGGCGAAGGAGCTGCCCGGCGGCGTGCGCGTGGTGGCCGGTGGCGCCAGCGTGGCCTTCCGCGACTCGATGAGCAGCCTGTTCTTCGCGCTCTTCCTCGGGATTGGCGTGGCCTACATGGTGCTGGGGGCGCAGTTCAATTCGTTCCTGCACCCGGTGACGGTGCTCACGATTCTGCCGCTGTCGGTGGCGGGCGCGGCCTTCGCCCTGTTCACCACGGGCACCACGTTGAACATCTTCAGCATGATTGGCCTGCTGCTGCTCATGGGCATCGTGAAGAAGAACTCCATCATCCTGGTGGACTACGCGCTGCAAGAGCGGGATCGGGGCGCGGACGCGATGCAGGCCATGCTGCGCGCGGGGCCGGTGCGGCTGCGGCCCATCCTCATGACGTCCACCGCGACGATGATGGCGGCGGTGCCGGCGGCGCTGGCGCTGGGGGCGGGCTCGGAGACGCGCGCGCCCATGTCCATCGCCGTGCTGGGTGGGCTGTCCGTGTCCACGGTGCTCAGCCTGCTGGTGGTGCCCGCCTTCTACGTGGTGGCGGACCGCATCAAGACGCGGCTGGGGGAGCGGTTCGGCAAGAAGGACGACGCGCCGCACGAGCCGCCCCAGCACCCAGGGCACGGTGAGGAGCCCCGCCCGGCGGCGCACGGGTAGGCGGCACATCGCGTCGTCCTTGACGCGGGGGCCATCGCGGACGTCTTCGTGACGCCGCGGTGGCCTTTTCTTTGTGGTGCGAGGCCGCAATCGGTCCTTCATTGAAGCGTTGGTGGATGGCCATGGTCCATTCTTCGTTTCGCGGTCGCAGCGCCTCCTTCGTCAACCGTCTGGGCGCAGGGGGCCTCGGGGTGGCGCTCCTGATGGGAGGCTGTGCCTCCTTCCCAGCTGCTCCGGAGGTGTCTTCCGCTTTGGCTCCGTCGGGCGCGGCCTCGGCCTATGCCGTGGGGTTCACGTCGCTGACGTTCGAGGACGCGGCCCGCCAGCGCTCGTTGAAGACGGTGGTCTGGTATCCGGCGCCGCTGGGCTCCCGCATGGTGGAGCACACGGCGTCTCCCATCTTCGTGCCCTTCGTCGCCGCGAAGGACGCACCGCTCTCGGATGCCCGGGAGCGCTGGCCGCTGGTGGTGCTGTCCCACGGCAACGGTGGCGCGGCCATCAACATGTCGTGGTTCGGCGCGCACCTGGCCGCGCACGGCTTCATCGTCGTGTCGGTGGACCACCCTGGCAACACCTACGGAGACACGAGTCCGGAGGGCTATGTGCGCGGCTGGGAGCGGCCCCAGGACTTCACGGCGCTCCTGGATGGGCTCTTGAAGGACGCCGCCTGGGGGCCACGTGTGGACGCCGCGCGCATCGGTGCCGCCGGGCACTCCATGGGCGGCTACACGGCGCTGGCGTTGGTGGGCGCGCGGCTCAACCTGGCGCCGCTCGCGAACCGCTGCTCGGCACCTGGGACGCGCGAGCACCCGGGATGCGACGAGCTTCGAGACGTCGACTACAGCCGCATCGACCTGGCGGTGGCGCGTGCGTCGTACAAGGACTCGCGGGTGCGCGCCGCCTTCGCCATGGCGCCGGGCCTGGCGGGGACCTACGAGGCGCGGGACGTGGCGGACATCGACGTGCCGGTGACGCTGGTGCTCGCCAAGGGGGACGAGCTCATGCCCCACGCCCAGCACGGCCTGCAGTTGGCGAAGCTGCTGCCAGACGCGACGACGGTGACGCTGGACGACGCGGCCCACTTCACCTTCCTGCCCGAGTGCACGGAGCTGGGCTTCAAGGCCGCGGCCATGCTGTGCCGGGATGCCACGCCCGGCACGCGGGCGGCCTCACAGGCGCGCACGAGCGCGGAGGCGGTGGCGTTCTTCCAACGGACGTTGGACGCTCAGCGATAACGTCGCGGATGCGCTGGCGTCGAGCACCGCGAGCGGAGCGGCTGGAGTGGGGCTCCGGCCGCACCTCGCGCGGCGCCCGCGCTATTCAGGGCGGAGCGTGGAGCGGTCGATGTCGACGGAGTCCTCGTCCAGCGAGGCCTCACTGGCCCGGAAGCGCTTGCCGTCGGGGGTGACGAGAAACCAGGTGCTGGCGATAGCGGGGTCGTCCGCGGGAGGCGAGACGAGGGCCTCTTCCCCGAGCAGCGCTGAGACGCGCGAGGCCACCTCCACGGAGGTGAGCCCACGGGCGCCGCTGGCGCGGGAGACATCGATATAGAGGGACACATCGGTGCGGAAGCCCGCGGGCCGGAGCGCGCGCTCGACGAGCACGGCCGCATCCGAGGAACCGTCCACGTCGAAGCGGGCCACCTCCTCGTGAGGCACCCCGAGGGCGCGGGCGATGCTCTCGAAGAGGCGCTCCTCGCCCACTTCGCCGCGCATGAGAAATCCAAGAATGAGTCGTTCGGGATGCATGGTTCTCCCTCTCAGCCTGCCTTGTGCGCCTTGAGCGCTGCCTTCCTATCTGCTGGCGGGATGCCGATTTTGTCCATGATTTCCTTGGCGCGCGGCGTGTCCTTGAACTTGTTGTAGACCTCCAGCGCTTTGTAGGCGCCGCGGTTCAGTTCATGGAACCCGGCGCCCCGGATGGGGAACAGCGTGCCGTTCGAATGGGCGCCATAGGTCCGCTTGTTGAGGGTCCACGTCACCGTCCCGGACGCGTTGCCCTGCTTGGCCTTGCCCTCGTTGATCTCCTTCACATCCCGGCTGACATCGACGCGTGACTCGATGACGGTGTTCTTGTCCTTGGCGGGGAACTTGGAGGGGAGGACCTTCCGGATGTAGTGCCGGTCAACGGGCTTGCTCGTGGGCTTGGCCGGCTTGTCCGCCCAGGCGGGCGGCGCGGCGAGCAGGGCACCGAGCGCCACCAGCACGGTGGCCAGCGGCAATAAGAGGGATGACCTCGGAGCAGCGGAACGAAGCACGATGTTTTCTCCCGGAGAGAGGGATTGCGTCTGTCAGGAAAGTCTCTCACGGGTTCGGACCGAATTGCTCGAATTTAGAGTGGCGTGCGTCAATCGCGCTTCCTTGGGAGAGCATCCTGCCGGGCCCCCACACGGCCGCGGAATCCTTGCGTCTCGGTCCTTCTTGACCCGCCTCACGCAACACGGCCGCGTTTCAGTTATGCGTGGCGATACGTTGAAAAGCTGACGTAGGGTTCGTCGTCATGAATCTCATCAGACCCGTGGTGGCGTTGTGTCTGTTGTCTCTCCTCTCGTGTTCGAAGAGCCAACCCGAACTCACGGCTGAGGACCTCGCGGGCGAGAAATTCTCAGAGGGTGCGAAAGTGAAGGCGCCGCTCGGCAAGCGCAAGAAGCAGAAGGCCACGGTGCTCGAGGTGTACGGCAAGCTGGCCAGGCTGCGCTTCGCCGACACCAACGTCGGCTGGGCGCTGCTCAAGGAGATCGAACCCCAGGGCGCCGTGTCGCATCCCCCCAAGGAGGACACCTGCGACGCCGCTGTGGGCGACCGCGTCCGGGCCCGCTGGAGCACCGCCATCACGCTCACCAAGGGCACGGTCGATGAGGTGTACGGCAAGCTCGCGCACATCCAGTTCGACGACAAGGACGTGGATTGGGCGCTGTGCGCCGACCTGAAGCCGATTGAAGAAGCTGAAAGCGATGAAGGGGGCGACGTCGAGGAGAGTGGGGCGTCCGCGGCGGTCACCCAGTGCAAGCGCGCGTGTAACGGCAACTGCAAGGGCGCCAGGAACAAGGCGAAGTGCGTGGGGGCGTGCCGCCGCTCCTGCGAATAAGCTTCATGATACACTGTTGATGCATGAACCCAGGCGTCTCCAGCGTCGCGAATCCGGGCCCGGGCCTCCTGCTGAGCGTGACTGACGGCCTTGCGCGGCTACGCGAGCAAAGAGGTGGACCCTCGTCTCGGGCATGGGCAAGCGCGCCGCCGGGCAACAAGGCTTGAGTCAGCGCTGGCCAAGGGGGCGTCGGTAGCGAGGGCTTGGAGGCAGGGGCCGGGGCGGGGCTCCCAATGGAGGCCCCCGCGCCGGGCAGTCCATCCTCGGTTGACGCGGTGCCCCACGCAGTGGGCTTCTCGGCATTGACCTTTCAGGACGAGGCGCGCAACCGCGCCTTGAAGACGGTGGTCTGGTGCCCGGCCCCTCAAGGTACCTCCATGGAGGCGAACACGACGGCGCCCTTCGTCGCCGCGAAGGACGCGCCTGTCTCGGATGCGCAGCCGCGCTGGCCCCTGGTGGTGCTGTCCCATGTAGTTCGCCGAAGACACGTGGGCATCCCGGGTGCGATGCGCTTCGCGAGGTGGATTACAGCCGCGTCGACATGAAGATGGCGCGTGCGTCGTACAAAGACGCGCGGGTGCGCGCGGCCTTCGCCATGGCGCCGGGCATGGCGGGGACTTATGAGGCGCGGGACGTGGCGGACATCGGCGAGTCGTCGTTGTGCAGAGGTTCGCGTGTGCGCTCGGGTTCTCTCGCCGGAACGGGGAGGGGCGGCTCCCTGCCGGGCTCTCGCCTGGAAGCCGACGGGCCGAGGCGCACGGCGTTGCCCGGCTGAAGCAAACGCGCGCCATGCTCACCATGATGGGCGCGCGGCACGGACGCGCTGGCACGCAAGGAGGCAGCCCCATGGCGGAGCACACCGAAACCCCCATCAACGCCACGCCGGTCAAGGAGCGCGACGAGCCGCAGGACCTCCAGGGCTTTCTGGACGAGCTCGGCAACAGCCGCGAGTTCCAGGTGAATGGCGTGGACGCCCGGAAGGGCGCGGAGGCGGTGTTCTGCACGCTGGCCCGGCGCCTGTCCGACGGAGAGGACCTCAAGCTGCTCTGGTCGCTGGGGAAGGGCGGCATCGGCGCCATCCTGGGGACGTGCGACATCCACCGGGGCCCGTCCCACGCGAAGCGCATGGGCCGCGCGGAGTTCATCACCGACGTGGCGGACCACCTGCGCATCCCCGTGGACCAGGCGCAGCGCGTCCTGACGGCGGTGTTCACCGCCATCCGGGACAGGATTCCAGAAGACGAGGTGGCGGCCGTGGCCTCGCAGCTCCCGGCGGACCTCGCGGACCTGTGGCGCCGGCCCGTCTAACGCTACGGCGCGGCCTCCACCTGGAAACCCGCGGAGTCGTTCCACTTGTCCACGCGGACGAACCGAATGCCCTCCGAGGGGGGCATCAACGCGAGCAGTCGCTCCACCAGTGAGCGGTGGAACACTTAGGTGCTGGCTCCAGCACCTCAACGATTCGAGCAGAGAACACCGGCTGCGGCAGGCTGTGGTGGTCCACCATGACGGACTTCCGCGGTACTGGAGAGCCCAGCCGCAACCGCACTGGATGCGAGACGGCAACGGGCTCCGGTCTCCCAAATCCCCACACGACTTCGTCCCATTGAAGGAGCGGGTGGTTGTTGTTGGGCGCTGACTCGATGACGAAGTAGTCAGTCTGCATGACTCACTCTCCAATGCGAAGGGAGTGCCTCGACAGGGGCCTGCCCGTCCCGGCGTGCCTCTGGCGGTGCCGTCTCTCCTTGGGGTGTTCTTCTTCGGCATGGCTCCCCGTCGTCTGGGATGGACAATGACGAGCCTCCCGCTGCGGCTGTATCAGCCTGGAGTACAAGTGCTGCCTGACTGACACACTTGGGCTGTCATGCCATGGCCGACCTCATCCCCTGAAGGAGGGGAGAGGCAGCGGCTACTTGCGCCTGGGCTTCTTCAGAAAGCGGCTCAGGCGCACCTTGCCCAGGCCTCGGCCGCCGAAGAGGTACCAGGTGATGGCCGCGCCGAAGAAGGCCGCCGCCACCGCGATGCCCACCACGCCGAGCACCGGCACGTTGCCGTACATCCACGGCTTGGGCGCGAAGGAGATGAACGCGCCCACGATGAAGCCGCACGCGCACAGGCCCATGAAGGCAATCACCGCCGCGCTGCGCAGGTTCTCATTCAGCTTGTCGAACTGGTCCGCGCGCACCGTGACGGTGAACTTGCCGGACTCCATGTCCAACAGGATCTGCGACAGCTGCGTCGGCAGATCCTGCGCCATGGACTGGAAGCGCAGCAGCGTGCGCATCAGCCCGCCCTGGAGCTGCATCGGATCGTACCGCCCGGCGAGCAGCTCCTTGGCGTAGGGCAGCGCCACCTCGATGATGTTCATCTCCGGGTACAGGCTGCGCAGCATGCCCTCCGTGGACACGGAGGCCCGGCTGAGCAGCGCGTACTCCTTGGGGATGCGGATGCGGTACTTCACCGCCAAATCCAACAGGTCCCGCAGCAGCGAGCGCGTGTCCACCTGCCCCAGCGTAGTGGCCAGGTGCTGGCCGAGCAGCGCCTCGATGTCGTTGCGGAAGCCCACCAGGTTGGCGCGCGCGTCGGGCACGCCCACGCGGTAGAGGATGCGCGCCACGGACTCGCTGTCCTTGAGCGCCACCGCCAGGCACAGCATGACCAGCGTCTCCTGCATGGGGCGCGACAGCCGGCCCACCACGCCGAAGTCCAGCAGCGCCAGGCGGTGGTCCTCCATCAGCAGGAGGTTGCCCGGGTGCGGGTCTCCGTGGAACAGGCCGTCCTCGAAGAGCTGCCGGAAGGAGGCGTCCAGGATGTTCTGGGCAATCGCCTTGCGCTCGGGCTCGCTCAGCTCCGCGGGGTTGAGCTTCACGCCGCGGATGAACTCCAGCGTCAGCACCGTGCGGCTGGACAGGCCGGTGTAGACGCGCGGAATCTTGAGGTAGGTCCGCTCGCGGTGGTTCTCCAGGAAGGCCCGGATGTTGGTGGCCTCGTTGATGAAGTCCAGCTCCTCGTGGATGGCCCGGTCGAACTCGTCCACGATGCCGGTGGGCGTGTACACGCCCGTCTCCTCCACCACGGCCTCCAACAGGCGCGCCAGGCTGCGCAGCACGCCCAGGTCGGAGTCGATGCGCTCGGCGATACCCGGCCGCTGCACCTTCACCACCACCTCTTCACCCTCCAGCGTCACCGCGCGGTGCACCTGGGCGATGGACGCGGCGGCCAGCGGCGCCGGGTCGATGGTGGCGAAGAGGCTCTCCACGGTGGCGCCGAGCGAACCTTCAATCTGCGCGCGGACCTCCTCCAGGGTGATGGGCTCCACGTGGTCCTGGAGCATGGCCAGCTCGTCGATGTACTCGGCGGGCAGCAGGTCGGCGCGGGTGGACAGCACCTGGCCCAGCTTGACGAAGGTGGGGCCCAAATCGTTGAGCAGCATGCGGAAGCGCCGCGCGGTGGAGGCGCGCTGGGCCTCCGGAGAGACTTCCACCTTCTCCTTGCGGCCGACGATGCGCCACAGCCCCGCGCGCTCCGCCAGCTCGCCAAAGCCGTGGCGCGCCGCGATGACGGTGATTTGCCGCACGCGGTTGAGGTCTTGGAGAATCACGGGGCGTTCCTGTCCTCTACGTTACGCCGGGACGGCCGGCTTCGCCACGAAGCGCAAGAGCGCGTAGCCCACCACCGCGGAGAGCAGCGAGCCCACCAGGATGCCCAGCTTGGCCTCCGTGAGCAGCGCCGGCTGGGTGGGGAAGGTCAACCCCGCCACGAACAGGGCCACCGTGAAGCCAATGCCCGCCACCACCGCCACGCCGTGGAGCTGCGGCAGCGTCGCGCCGCCGGGCCGGTCCGCCACGCCCAGCTTCACCGAGCCCCAGGTGAACAGGAAGATGCCCACCTGCTTGCCCACGAAGAGGCCGACGATGATGCCCAGCGGCAGCGGCCGGAGCAGGTCCGCCCAGCCCATGCCCTCCAGGGAGATGCCCGAGTTGGCCAGGGCGAAGAGAGGGACGATGCCGTACGCCACGGGCACGTGCCACAGGTGGACGAAGCGGTTGAGCGGCGGCTCCAGCTCCTCCAGGCGCTCCTCGATGTAGAGAATCTGCGCGCCCCGGGCCGCCTCGTCCATGGCCGTCTGGAGCGCCCGGTCCACGTAGAAGCGCAGCTCCTCCAGCACCTGGCGGCCCGGACGCAGGGGCCGCGCGGGCATGAACAGGCCCAGCACCACGCCCGCCAGCGTGGCGTGGATGCCGCCGTGGTGCATCGTGTACCAGAGCGCCGCGCCCGCCAGCGCGTAGGCTACGCCGTCGCGCACCTGGAAGTGGTTGAGGCACGCCAGCACGACGAGCACGCCCAGCGCCCCCACGAGCCAGCTCGCGTGAAGCCCCGTGCCGTAGAACAGGGCGATGACGAGGATGCCGCCGATGTCGTCAAAGATGGCCAGCGCCGTGAGGAACACGACCAGCCCGTGGCTCACCCGCGCCCTGACCAATGTGAGGCAGCCAATGGCGAAGGCGATGTCGGTGGCCATGGGGATGGCCCAGCCCGCCTGCGCGGGCGTCCCGTGGTTGAAGGCGGCGTAGAGCGCGGCGGGGACAATCATTCCGCCCAGCGCGGCGATGAGCGGCAGCACCGCGCGGGAGAAGGTGCGCAGCTCGCCGGAGCTCAGCTCGCGCTTGATCTCCAGGCCGATGACGAAGAAGAACAGCGTCATCAAGCCGTCGTTGATGAACTCGCGGACGGTGAAGCCCGCGTGGCCGCCCGCCACCCCCACCGTCATGCGGGCGTCGAACACGGCGAAGTAGGTGGCGGCCCACGGCGAGTTGGCCCACGCCAGGGCGGCCACGGCGCACGACGCCAGCAGGATGCCGCTGGCCGCCTCCAGGCGGAAGAAGGCCTGGATGGGGGCCAGGGCCACGCGGAAGAGCGCGGGCACGGGAGGCCGGGGCCGGGCCTCGGAGGGAGGGGATGTCTGCGCCATGCGGCGCGCAAGATGCACCGCGTCGCCGGGCATGGCACCCGTTTTCAGCGGTGGGGTGGATGGAATGTCGGCGGTGGGTGGTAAGGGAACTCGGCGGGTAGGGCGGCGGTTCGTTGATCCAGGGGTGGGGCCATGAGAGAAGGGCAGGGATGGCCGTGACGCAGCAGGCGAAGGCAGGCGGGACCGCAGCGGTGGCGCTCCCCGGGGACATGACGCCCGAGGTGGGGCCGGTGAGCGAGGCGGCGGGCGCCCGGGAGATCGCCTCCCTGACGCCCATGATGCGCCAGTACATGGAGGTGAAGGCGCTCCACCCGGACTCGCTGCTGTTCTTCCGGTTGGGTGACTTCTACGAGATGTTCTTCGAGGACGCGGTGAAGGCCTCGGAGATCCTCCAGATCACCCTCACCGCGAGGGCCAAGGGCGCGGACAAGGTGCCCATGTGCGGGGTGCCCTACCATGCCGCGCGGCGGTACATCGGCCGGCTCGTGTCGGAGGGCCTGAAGGTCGCCATCTGCGAGCAGGTGGAGGAGCCGGGCAACGGGCCAGGCATCGTCCGCCGGGAAGTCACGCGGGTGATTACGCCGGGCATGGTGCTGGACGAAGAGGTGCTGGAGCCGCAGGCCAGCAACTTCCTGGCCGCCGTGTCCTGGAGCGACAAGGGCTGGGGCGCGGCGCTGCTGGAGGCGTCCACCGGCGAGTTCCTGGCCCTGGAGGCCCCGGGCATCGCGGAGCTGGCGGAGTCCCTGTCGCGCGTGGAGCCCCGCGAACTGCTGGTGCCGGACGGGAAGCGGGACGCGCCGGAGGTGGCGCAACTGCTCGCCCGGCTGGCGCGCCCGCCCGCGGTGGCGGAGGGGGAGGCGGCGTCGTTCGAACCCACGCGGGCGGCGGGCTACCTGCGGAGTCACTTCGCGGTGCAGTCGCTGTCCGCTTTCGGACTGGATGACGCGCCCCTGGCCGCGGGGGCCGCGGGCGCGGCGCTGCGCTACCTGAAGGACACGCAGAAGACGGCGGCGGCGCACGTGGACCGGCTGAGCCGGCAGGAGCGCGGCGGCAACCTCCTGATGGATGAGTCCTCGCGGGCCAACCTGGAGGTGCTGCGCTCGCTGCGGGACGGCGGGCGCAAGGGCTCGCTGCTGGGGGTGCTGGACAAGACGGTGACGAGCCTGGGCGCGCGCAAGCTGGCGCGCTGGCTTTCGTCGCCGCTGGGCTCGCTGCCGGAGATCCACGCGCGGCTGGACGCGGTGGAGGAGCTGTCCGGGCGCAGCGTGTGGCGCGAGGAGCTGGCCGGCATCCTCAAGGAAGTGGGGGACCTGGAGCGGCTGTGCGGCCGGCTGTCGCTGGGCGCGGGCAACGCCCGGGACTTGCGCGCGCTGGGCTTGTCGCTGGCGCAGCTTCCCCGGGTGGTGGCGGTGCTGGGGCGGTGTGAGTCCCCGCTGCTCAAGTCGCTGACGGGGCCCCTGTCCGCGCTGCCGGAGCTGGCGGCGCTGCTGGCGCGCGCGGTGGCGGACGAGCCGCCGGTGACGCTGAAGGACGGCGGCATGATTCGCGCCGGCTTCCACGCGGAGCTGGACAAGCTGGTGGCGCTGTCCACGTCCGGCAAGGACCTGCTGCTCCAGATTGAACAGCGGGAGAAGGAGCGCACAGGCATCTCCTCGCTGAAGGTCCGCTACAACAAGGTCTTCGGCTACTACCTGGAGGTGACGAAGTCGAACCTCGACCGGGTGCCCAAGGACTACATCCGCAAGCAGACCACGGTGAACTCCGAGCGCTTCGTCACCCCGGAGCTGAAGGAGTACGAGGAGCAGGTCCTCACCGCCGAGGAGCGGCGCTGCGCGCTGGAGCTCCAGCTCTTCGAGGAGCTGCGCGCGCAGGTGGTGTCAGCGGCGCCGCGCATCCGGTCCGCCGCGGAGGGCGGGGGATTCGTTCGTCCCCAATGACGTCCGCCTGGACCCGGCGGAGGACGCGCAGCTGATGGTGATCACCGGTCCGAACATGGCCGGCAAGAGCACGGTGATGCGGCAGGTGGCGCTGACGGCGCTGATGGCGCAGGCGGGCTCGTTCGTCCCGGCGAAGGCGGCGCGCATTGGCCTGTGCGACCGCATCTTCACGCGCGTGGGCGCGGCGGACAACCTGGCGCGCGGGCAGTCCACCTTCATGGTGGAGATGACGGAGACCAGTCACATCCTCCACCACGCCACGAGCAAGAGCCTCATCATCCTGGATGAGATTGGCCGCGGCACGTCCACCTTCGACGGGCTCTCCATCGCCTGGGCGGTGGCGGAGCACCTGCACGACACGGTGGGGGCGCGCGCGCTGTTCGCCACGCACTACCACGAGCTGGTGGACCTGGCCCGCGAGCGGCCTCGGGTGAAGAACCTGTGCATCGCCGTGAAGGAGCAGAACGGCAAGGTCATCTTCCTGCGCAAGCTGGTGCCGGGTGGGGCCAGCCGCTCCTACGGCATTGAAGTGGCGAAGCTCGCGGGCCTGCCGCCCGAAGTCGTGGGCCGCGCGCGCGAGCTGCTCCAGAACCTGGAGTCCGGGGAGCTGGATGACGCGGGCCGGCCCCGGGTGGCCGTGCGGCAGCCGCAGGGTGGGCGCCGTGGGGCCACGTCCGGGCAGTTGGGCCTGTTCGGCGCGGAGCCGGCGCCCACGGCGCAGGGCCCTGTGGGGGTGACGCCCGCGCAGCAGCAGGCGCTGGAGGCGCTGAAGGGGGCGACCATCGACCGGATGACGCCCCTGGAGGCGCTCAACCTGCTGGCGAAGCTTCAGCGCGAGCTGGAGTAGCTCGGGGGGGGGCTTCAGGGCACGGCCTGGTGGGTCTGGGTGACGCCCTGGTACTGGTATTTGCCGCTGTCATACGGGGTGATGGCGTCGTCGGCCTTCTTGGTGCAGGCCGCCGCGGTGGGGTCGAAGGCCTGGTACTTGCCCTGGTCGTCCTTGAACTCCACCCACGCGTGGTCGCCCCGGTCCGTCTTGCCGAAGACGACGCGCGCGTCCACGCCGGCCTGCTCGAAGCGCTGCTCTGCCTCGATGGCCATGTCCACGCAGACGCCGGCCTGCGTCTTGTCGAAGGTGCTGGCGTTCTTCATGGCGGCATCCCACGTCTTGCCGCCCGAGTAGTCGTACTTCCAGGACGTGGCTTGCTTCGCGATGTCCTGGGCCACCCCATCCGCGCTCTTGCCGGAGGACGGGCCCTTCACGCCCTGCGCCTGCTCGGGAGGCGGCGTGGGCTGCGCCTGGGCGGGAGTGGGCTGAGGCTTCTGGGCCTGGGCCTTGGACGGCTCGAAGCTGTCACTGCGCCAGTTCTGCTGGAAGCGCTGCGACTCGGTGGGCTTCGGGCACGGGCCCTTCGCGCCCTCTCCCTTCAGCAGGGACTCCTTCGTCAGGCCCAGCTTCTTCAGCAGCGCGGCGAACTCCTGGGGCTGCTTCGCGGAGTCCACCGTCTTCACCGGTGAGCCGTCCGGGTTGACGACCTTCACCACGACATTCTGCGGGGCCTGCGCGGCCTCGGGAGGACGCTTCGCGCAAGGGCTGGAGGACGGACGCGGCAGGGAGGAGATCGTCATGGGACAGGGCCTCGAAGGAAGGAACCGTGGGGATGCCTGTCCCCTGAGCACGGCGTGTGCCAGCGCTGGTACTTCATGGGGTGAGTGCCAAGTCCCTGGATTTACGGGGCCCGTGGGCCTGTCCTCGTCTGCGAAGGGCCGCGGCGCTGATGACAGCCGTTGGCGGGGTGGTGTCCGGCGTCATCACCCCTCGCCCTTCGCGAAAACACGACGGCGCCTGCTCCGGAAGCGCAGAGGGGCCGGGCGTGCTCCATCCGATGAACCCGCCCAGCAGCGCGCCAAAGACGCTCACCGCTACTCTGCGCAGGTCCAAGGCCAATCGGTCAGAACCTCTGTGCCGAGGTACTGTTGCGTTCCAATGTCTACTTCGCTGGTGATTCAACTCTATGACTCCGCTGGCCTGGGACTCATCCTCCTTTGGCCGACCGGAGTCCTCTATTCGAACCAGACAGGGGGGAACTCATGCCTGCACCCACAGGCGGAGGGGGCATACCTTCCGCTCGTGGATGAGTTGGTCGATCTGGAGGGGCTGCTGCACCAGTTCTTCGTGGGGCCCCAGTGGATGGGGCGTTGCGATAGGGGACTCGACGAGGAAACGGCCCGTGAGATAGAGCGAATCCTTGGCCTGTCTTATACCACCCGGGAGTTGGGACTTCGGGTGGACCGCGCACTTCTCGAAGACTCCCACGAGGCGTGGGTGTACGTCGAAGTTCCAGCGCAACCTGGGGGAGATCTCGCGCTCCTTGGCCCCATCCCAACCTCGCGGGGCATCCTCACCTGGGCGAACAGCGATTGACAGCGACAGCCGACGCGCCGTGCCCAGCGTGGACGTGGCGAGCGAGCGGCCGGGCTGCGACGACATGTCCTGTAAAGTACGTCCGGGATCCATCAGGCCGGGCGCTGACGCGTCAACGTGCTCGGTTGGCGTGTCAATCATAGCATACCGACCGTCGGCGATTCCTGGCCCCAGCGCCTCGTTTGACGCGTCAATCCCCGCGCTGAAGTGTCTGTTGTTGCCTGTATGGATTCGATTGCCTTTCTGCGTATGCTGTCCACCCCCCTCAAAGGAGCCTTATGACTGGGTCTCTGCGTAGCGCCGTCTCACGTCCTCCCCGCGCGTTTCCTCGCGGTTCCATGCTGATCGCTGCGCTCGCATTCCTGTCGTCCTGCGCGGCGCCCATCGAGCGCGGCCCCGCGAGGCCTGGCGCGACCCTGTTCGTCGGGAAGGTTGTCACCCTGGATGACCAGGGGACCATCGCCGAAGCCGTGCTGGTGGACGACCGCGGCCAGATCCTGAAGGTCGGCACCGAGCGTGAGCTGCGGCAGGGCCTGGGCTCCGAGGTGGAGGTCGTCCAGCTCGCGCCGGAGCAGGTGTTGATGCCGGGCTTCTTCGACCCGCACCTGCACTTCCTGCCGACGCTCGTCCAGAGCGTGTTGGGCACCCACGACCTGGCGCCCTGCCTGCCGCCTCCGTACCAGACGCCCGGGGGAACCACGGACTGCAAGCGCCGCAACAATGTGCTGAGCGCGCTCGCCGCGATGAAGGTGGAGGCCGCGAGCGCCGTAGGGAGCGACACGTTCGTTCTGGGTATGAATCTGGATCCGTCGCGGCAGGTGTTCGACCCCGCGACGGAGCCGTGCGGGCAGGGCGGGCCCCCGGACTTCACGGCGCAGCCAAAGTTCTATCTTGCGAAGTGCGTGAGCGCGGACCGGCCGGTGCTCATCCTGGACCAGTCGGGTCACCTGGCCTACGTGAACCAGAAGGCATTTGATGTCGTTTGTCCAAGCACCCCAGGCAATCCGTGTACTCCCCCCGCGTCGGTCGCGGCCGGCGGCGGGGAGTGGGTCACGGACAAGGATGGGAACTTCACGGGCCTGCTCCGGGAGGCGTCCGGGTTCGCGCCGTTCATGAAGGCGTTGTCGCAGAACCTGCCCATGGCATTGATGCACTCCGAGCCGGTCAAGCTCGCGGAGCAGGGGGGCGCGGACATCGAGCGTGCCATTCGCGCGCTGCGGGACGCGGGCGTCACCACCATCGCGGACGGTGGACTCGAGAGCGTGTCGCAGGTCAACGCCGTGAAGCGGTTCACCGAGCTGCCCGGGTTCCCCTTCCGAATCACGGGGGTCGTGGTCGCTGACGCGGCGAACGCGGCGAAGCTCCAGCCGACGGCGCCCGCCTGCGAGCCGAAGCCCGGGAATGACTGCGCGTTGCCGAAGTGGTTGGGGGCGGGTGGAATCAAGCTCTGGGTCGATGGCTCGACGCAGGGCTGCACCGCGAAGCTCGAGGCGCCCTATCAGTACCTGGAGGGCGGACACTGCTCGGGCGAAGGTGAGGGCCGGGCCAACTACGACAGCGTGCAGGACATCGTCGACCAGGTGAGCTCGCTCTGGGAGCAGGGCTTGTGGCGGTTCCAGATCCACGCCAACGGCAACGGGGCGAATACGTGGGCGCTCGACGCGCTGTCGCAGCTCCAGCAGTCGAAGGAGAACCCGCACCGGGTCCTCCTCATCCACAACACGGTGGGACAGCCCGCGGTCTCCCAGCGCATTGGTGACCTGCGCAAGGGGGCAGGTGCCATGAATGGGCAGCCGGTGCCAGCGCTCGACATCCAGGTGACGCACCTCATCGGGCATGTGGCGTATTGGGGCGACGCGTTCGTGGGGATGGTGGGGGAGGAGGCCGCCAGCGAACTCGATCCCATCGCCTATGATCGTGAGAATGGAATCCCGTTCTCGCTCCACAGCGATTCAATGGTGACGCCGACGCGCCCGCTCTGGTTCGTGGAGCAGGCCGTCACGCGGCGCACCTGGTCCTATCCGGACTTCACGAAGGAATACGTGCTGGGGGCAAAGCATGCGGCGACCGTCGAGGAGGCGCTGCGCGCGGTCACCGTGGTGCCCGCCCGCCACCACGAGCTTGACACGCTGCTGGGCAGCATCGAGCCCGGCAAGGTGGCCGACTTCGTCGTCTTGGGGGCCAACCCGCTCGACTTCGACCCGGCCAAGGGGGGGGACCCGACGAAGATCAGCCAGATTCCGGTAATCCAGACGTACCTCAACGGGAGGGCCACCCAGGCGCGATGATGCCTGGCCTGAAGGGGTTCATTCCAGACTCCTCCCTGCACGGCAGGAGGGAGGAGTTTGTGAATATTCACACCCGCCTGGATGATGCGGCTTGTCAAGAGGCAGTGCATGTTGGGATTGCCGTTGGAGGTCCAAGGACATGTCGTGCCTGTCCTGGGTGTCATTCGGCAACGCCTGTGTAGGCAAGTGGCTTGCTCGACTTCATTGCCTGGTCATGCGTAGAGTGGGCGTTGTGGTGCGTTTTGATTTGCCGCAAAGCCTCGCATCGTAATTCCACCCTCTGAGTCCACCTCACCCCAGGGCCCTCCCCATGTTCAAGAACTACATCACCCATGCGGCCATGCTTGCGACCGCGGCTGTCCTCACGACCGGCTGCGGCACCGACATTCAGGAGGAAAGCCCCGAAGCCGACACGCTCAGCACCCGGAGCGACGCGCTAGAGAGCGTTCAGTTCTGGCACGACTTTCGCGCGTACAGCGGCGTGTCGCCCGAGTGTAACGGCTTCAATGTCTCCGAAGGCCGGGGCCTGGGGCAATGGACGAGCCAGGTTCGCCTGGACACCGACTCCCGGCCGCAGGGGTGCTGGCAGAAGTTTGGCATCCATGACCCCTACGGTGAGCTGAGCGGGCTGGCGCTGACGGTCAGCTTCTACGGCAACAGCGGCTCGACCTCCAACGGGCAGTGCGACAACCCAGGGACGTACGCCATCCCCGTGGGCCCCGTGCTCAGCTGGGCCGGCCCTTGGGGAATCGATACCACCGACGCCCACGGCGGCTGCGTGCAGACGTTCAGCGTCTCCGGGCGCAGCGACGTGGCGCTGGACGTGCGGTTCGACGCGGACCGTCACAATGGCCAGTGCCAGAACGCGGGAATGCACACGGTGACTGCGTTCAACCCCGTCTCCTTGACGCTTGAAATGGACAACCGTTACGGCGGTTGCTACCAGACCTTCCGGCTCCGCAAGATGACGTGTGGTGACAACATCTGTGAGGCGGGTGAGACCTGCCCGGCCGACTGCACGCAATGCGGTGACGGCATCTGCCGCGGCTCGGAGAACCGGTTCAACTGCCCCGAAGATTGCAGCCCCGTCATTCCGGGGGAGTGCGCGATTTTTTGCCCGCCTGAGTTCCCGTGACGTTGACTGCACGGAGAGGGCAGCGTGGCCCTCTCCGTGCGGTGGGGCGTTCAATCATCCTCGAGCCTGACTCATCGCGCAGCGCACGGCCACCCCAGGGGCCCCCTCGCAGCGGGGCGTCGGAGTCACTCCCGTAGCTCGCTGTTCGGAAATGTCGGGGGTTTTGACGCCACAAAAGTCCCGACATTTCCGAACAGCTATCCACCGGGCTGCGCGCCCGACCCACAGGAATGAAACGAGGTAGCCTGCGCGTGGCGTAGGCACAGAGGTTGGCGCGTCATGGGTGCAGGTGAGCCCGTCGAACAGTTGGACCCGGAGCATGGTGAGCACCCCGAATCCATGCTTACGGCCGCCTACCACATGCTGCGCCAGGACCTTCCCTACAAGGACCTGGGCGCCGACTCCTTCGAGTGCTCCAGCAAGGCGCAGCTCGCCAAGCGGCTACTACGCCCAACAGCCTCCGGCTGCTCGTTTCGTCCGCACGCCGCTCTCAGGCGCCGAGCACCAGCCACGCACCCACCAGGACCATCCAGCCGAACACCGTGGTCTCGATGAGGCGCTGAATGAGCCCGCGCATGGGCGATTCGAACGACAGCACGAAGATTCCGGCGAGCACGCCCTTGCCCAGCGCGGACGTGAGCACCGCGAGGCCGGACACCGCTGCCATGTCCTCGAAGGTGCGCCCGAGTTCGATCAACCCCGCGCCCGCGCCGAAGTAGCCGATGGCGGCGACGAGGTTGTGCATCTGGTTCCGCCACGTCCCCCAGAACGGCGCGCCGGCGTCACACGGGAACACCGCGGCGCCGACATAGCTCACGCCCAGAAGGGAGAGCAGCACGAGCCCCGTCCTGGCGTCCTCCGGAAGCCGCCCTCCGAGCAACGCCACGAAACCCCAAACCGCGAGCCCCAGGGGCGCGAAGGCGAGCCAGGCCACTCGGGCCGCGTCTGGAGCGCCTGTCTCCCCCAGCTCGCTGAGGGTGTTCCTCAAGTGGCTGTAGCCAGGGCGGCGGCGCGCGAACAACCACGGCGGTACGACGGCCAGCAACCCGGCAAGGACCGCCACAACGAGGACCCAGAGACTCATGTTCCAGGCCATAAACGCATGGCGCCCGTGGCGAAAGTCGGACCGGAGGTCGGCTTCCGGCCGCGACGGCTGAGCCGACGACGTCGCCCTGGCGCTGGCATCGTCCTCCATCCAGGCGTCCGTGACGCCCCCGGGCCGCATTCAAGCACATGCGGGACCTGTGCGTTGAAGGCCGGCCTCGCACCCAACGACCTGCCGGTGCACTCCCGATGTCTTCAATTGCACGTCAAGCCGGGCGGGGCCTTTTCACAATGCCAGAGCATGGTGTCTCGTCTGTGTGATTCCTCACCAGGGAGGCATGATGGGCAAAGGCAGCGGAAGCGGCAGTCAGGGTTCCGGTGGCGGCAAGGGCAACGGTGGAGGGCAGGGGAGCGGAGGTTCGGGCAAGGGCGGCGGCGGAGGTGATGGTGGCGGCGGTCATGGCAGGCCGGCCAATGCTCCGAGAACGACGGGGAACCCCTCTGGCGGAGGCCGCGGAAACAATCCTCCCAAGAAGTGATGGCACCGCGCGGCGCTGGCAACGCATTGACCCAGGATTTCGGGCAAAATCGCTCAGGCAGGAATGCCTGAGCGAAAGGAACCCTGAAGATGCTGCGAAATGCACTTGTCCTCATGGCGTTGTCGCTGTCCCTCACGGCGTGTGGCGTGGGCCAGGAA
Source organism: Myxococcus sp. AM010 (assembly GCF_013372585.1). Taxonomy (NCBI): domain Bacteria; kingdom Pseudomonadati; phylum Myxococcota; class Myxococcia; order Myxococcales; family Myxococcaceae; genus Myxococcus; species Myxococcus sp. AM010. The sequence goes on along the minus strand of NZ_JABXEO010000017.1, from coordinate 7,366 downwards.
GCGCACGAGCCCGAGATGTCTGAAGCAGGCGCCGAGCACGTCGCCGCGCAGGAGCAGAACCTGTGTGAGCCGGGCCCGTCCTCGAACTGGTGTCAGAACGTCGCGGGCAAGGCCTGTTCGACCAACGTCAACCGCCGCTGCTACATCCCCAATTACTGCGAGTGGTCTCTCTGCCGCTGCATCGAAGGCGCCTGGCAGTGCCTGTAGGTTCCTGACGGGGCCGGCACGAAAGTCCCCGCCGTCCCCGTGTCGCCCAGCGCACAGTCAGCGTCACGCCACTCCCCGGATGCGCTGACCGTGGCCAAGAGTGGGGCCATGAAGCTGCTGCCTGTCTGCATGGGAGTGCTGGTGTGGGGCTGTTCGGCGCACGGCGTGGGCGAAAGGCCGGCCCCCGTGGCCGCCGCGTCCAGGGAGGGCCGCGACGTCCTGCGCTTCCAGGGCATGTGTGACGCCTCCGGCGCGGTGGCGCTTGGCGGCGACCTGTTCGTCGTGGGCGATGACGAGGACAACGTCCTCCGGGTCTACGACGCGCGCCGGGGTGGGCCGCCCGTGCAGAGCGTGGACCTGTCCCCGGACCTGGAGTTGCCCGCGGCGAAGAAGAAGGCCCCGGAGACGGACATCGAGGCGGCCACCGGGCTGGGCTCGCTGTCCTTCTGGCTGACGTCGCACGGCCGCAACAGCTCCGGGAAGAAGGCGCCCAGCCGGCTGCGCTTCTTCGCCACCGAGGACACGGACGCAGGGCCCCGGCTGGTGGGGCGGCCGTATACGCAGCTCCTGGATGACCTGCTCGCCGCGCCGCGGCTGGCGCGCTTCGGCCTGGACGGGGCGGAGATGAAGGCGCCCAAGGCCCCGGGCGGGCTCAACATCGAAGGCATGACGGCCATGCCGGATGGGCGCTCCATCCTCGTGGGCTTCCGCAGCCCCGTGCCGGACGGCAAGGCGCTGCTGGTGCCGCTGCTCAATCCGGTGTCCTTGGTGGAGGAGGAGGGCGCTCGGGCCCAGCTGGGCGAGCCCGTGCAACTGGACCTGGGCGGCCTGGGCATCCGCTCGCTGTCCTGGTGGCGAGGCCGCTACCTCATCATCAGCGGTGGCACGGCGGCAGAGGGCACCTCGCGCCTGTTCACATGGCGCGGCGGTGAGGATGCCCCGGTCGCCGTGGAGGCGGTGGACCTGGCGGGCCTGAACCCGGAGGCCTTCTTCACGCCGGAGGACGCCGAGGAGATCCTGCTGCTCAGCGACGACGGCACCGCGCCGGTGGACGGCGTCGAGTGCAAGCGGCTGAAGGACGCGTCGCGCAAGCGCTTCCGGGGCGTCTGGGTGCGGCTGCCGGAGGCGCCGTGAGGCGGCGTGCGCGTCCGTCCCCTCCGCTTGGGGTAGGCTGCGCGGCCATATGCAGCTGGCCATTCCGCATGCCCCCCGAAAGGTCCGACTGACGCAGGTGCCCGGCGCCGTGGGGCGCCTGGTGCGAGGCGTCCTCCTGGGACTGGTGGCGGTGGCCGTCCTGGGCACCGGTGCCGGCTGGGCCGGACGCTACTTCATCGAGGAGCAGGGCTTCGCCGCCCGCGCGGAGGAGGTGGAGGGGCTGGTAATGGCCTCCCGCCTGCCGCCCCTGGACGCCCGGGATGGCGGCGAAGCCGCCCTGGAGGTGCTCTATACGTTCGCGGAGGCGGAGCACTCCGTGGCCGGCATCCGGACCTTCGCCGAGTACGCGGAAGGGCTGGGGCGGGGCGCCCGCGTGACGCTGCTGGTGGACCCCGCCATGCCGGGCCAGCCGCGCGAGGCCGGCTTCGCCCGCTCCCGGGCGCTGCGCGTGGGGCTGCTCCCCTGGGGCATCGGCCTGGGCGTGCTGGTGGCCGTGGGGTACTTCGCGTGGGAGATGCGGCGGCTGTGGCGCTCCGAGGTGGAGCCGCTGCGGCTGGGCGCGCTGGTGTGGCTGACGCCAGACGGCCCCCTGCCAGAGACTCGGGGCGAGGTGTCCTTTCCGGCCCACTACTTCCGGCAGGACGTGAAGCACGCGGTGCGCGCGCGCGTCCGTCCGGGGCGGGCGCCCGTGCGCAACGGGGAGAAGGTGCTGGCGGCGGTGGTGCCCCGGCAGCCTGGGTGGGCGCGCGTCATCGACCAGGACCTCGCGAGCGTGCTGGGCTGGCTGCGCTGAGGCGGATGGTGGGGGCTGAAAATTTGCCGGCGGGGTGGGGCTGTGTGACACACGCCTGTAGCTCGCACCCACCCGGAGGAACCCCATGCACTCGCGCCTCGTCATCGTGCTGCCCGTGCTGTTGCTGCTCGTCCCGAGCGCGGTGGGGGCCGCCAAGCGAGATGAGGCCGAGGAGGCCTATCAGGGTGCTCGCAAGGTCTACTACGCGCTGAAGGACGACGCGGCCCGGCGCAAGCTGCGCCATCACTGGCTGAACGTGGTGGCGCGCTTCGAGTCCGTGGCCGCGCGCTTCCCGAAGTCGGCCCGCGCGCCGGATGCCCTGTTCACCGCGGCGGAGATGCTCCAGGAGCTGAGCCGCATCTCCTTCGTGGAGGACGACCTCAAGGCCTCCATCACCGACTACACCCGGCTGCTGGAGGGCTACCCGAAGCACCGGCTGTCGGATGATGGGGCGCTGGCGCTGGCGAAGATTCACGTCCACCGGCTGGACCAGCCGGAGTCCGCGCGCAAGGTCCTGACACAGACGCTGGCCGTCAACGGCAAGGGTGACCGGGCGCGGGAGATGCGGGAGCTGCTGGCCTCGCTGCCGTCGCCCAAGGCCCCGCCGCCGCCCCCGCGCAAGGCCGCGCCTGTCGTGGCGAAGACGGATTCCTCCGCGCCCGGCAAGGCAGGCACCGCTGAGAAGGCGGTCGTCGTGGCAGCGACCTCCAGCGCGGGCGACAGCGACACGTCCAAGGACGCGCAGCCGGCGCCGGCCGTGGAGGCCTCGGCGCCCGCGGAGCGGCCTTCGTCCAGCCTGGTGGCCGCTATCGAGAAGATGGCCCGCGAACCGTCGGCCAGGCCTCCCCAGAAGGCGCCGAGCGCCCCCGCGAAGGAGGACACGCGCGAAGGCAGCCTGGACGCGGCCGTCGCCGCCGCCGTGGCCTCGAAGCCCGCTGTCGCCGAGCCCCCGCGTCCCATCACCCGTCCGGTGGACGACAAGGTGGCGCAGGCTCGGCTGAAGGCCGTGGCCCGACAGTCGCGCAGCATGGAGCTGACGCTGGTGGAGCAGCTCGGCCTCAAGGTGCGGCGCGTGGTCATCGACCCCGGCCACGGCGGCCACGACACGGGCGCCATTGGCAAGAAGGGGACGCGCGAGAAGGACGTGGCGCTGGCCATCTCCCTCAAGCTGGCGGAGGAGCTGCGCGCGAAGGGCCTGGAGGTGGTGCTCACCCGCGACGATGACCGGTTCATCCGCCTGGAGGACCGCGCCAGGTACGCCAACGCCGAGCACGGCGACCTGTTCATCTCCATCCACTGCAACGCGGCGGAGAAGCGCACGCTGCGCGGCATCGAGACGTACACCCTCAACACGTCGGCGGACCGCTACTCCATCCGCCTGGCCGCGCGGGAGAACGCGTCCTCGGAGAAGGGCATCAGCGACCTCCAGTTCATCCTGGCCGACCTGGCCACGAAGGCGAACACCGAGGAGTCCTCTCGGCTCGCCAACCACGTGCAGCGCAGCCTCGTGGGGGACCTGTCCCGCAAGTACAAGGGCATCCGTGACCTGGGCCACAAGGAAGCGCTCTTCTATGTGTTGTTGGGCGTGAAGATGCCGGCCATCCTGGTGGAGACGTCGTTCCTTTCAAACCCAGACGAAGAGGCGCGCCTCAAGTCCACTGTCTACCAGACCGAGGTCGCCAAGGCGATTGCCCAAGGCGTGGAGGAGTTCCTCGGAGACCGCCGCCGCGTGGCGAAGGTGGACTGAGCGCGTCCGGCGCTTCGCCAGACGTGGGTAGCAAGGACGAACGTGCTGGGCGGTTCAGTTCCGTTCGCCTGAGGAGCGCGCGTGTCACCGGGTAGACGCCGCCGGTCACCCACGCGCTTCTCTTTCCAGGGGTGGGAAGAATCTTGCCCGGCGTGAGCAAGGCGCTACCGCTCGCTGGGCACCTTCCGTCACACGATGCCTCATGCCAAGGACCTGGCGCGGGCCGCGGAGCCTGTCCGTCCCTCCCTGCAGGGCTCCCTCCAGGGACGTGTGTGCGTTTCGCTGTAAAAACAAACAAGCAATCACTTTCGCGTATTGCATGGAGGCGCACGCGAGGCCTTGGTGCGACATGCGCTGAAGGGAGGGGTTCGCCGGACCGCTCAGCGGTAGGCGAGCGGGTTGCAGTGCCCTGACGCGGCCGGAATCAACCGGCCGCTCGCTGGAGCACGCAACTCAAATGAACGCAATCAAGACCGCCGTCGCCGCTGTCACCGCCGCCGCGTCTCTCGCCGCCTTCTCGCCCGCCGAGGCCGCCACCTCCACCGCCAACCTGAACGTCACCGCCAACGTCGGTGGCGCCTGCAGCATCGGCTCTGGCATCGGCGGCGGTACGCTGAACTTCGGCACGTACGACCCCGTCATCGTCAACTCCGCGCTCGGTATCGACCTCTTTGGCACGGGCGCGCTGAGCGTGCAGTGCACCCTGCTCGGCACCGCGGTCATCACCCTGGGCCAGGGCCTGTACCCGTCCTCGGGTTCGACGGACGCGGCCCCGCTGCGCCGGATGCGCAACACCGCGTCGGCGGACTACCTGGCGTACAGCCTGTACCAGGACGTCACCCGCCTCATCGTGTGGGGCAACACCGCTGGCACGGGCCTCCCATTCCTGGGCACGGGCCTGCCCGTCCCCGTGCTGGTCTACGGCACGGTGCCGCGCGGCCAGAACGTCCCCTCCGGCACGTACAACGACACCGTCGTCGCCACCATCACCTTCTGATTCGAGGCGACAAAACATGCGTAACCGTCTTCTGTCCTGGACTGGCGGCCTGATGTTTTCGGTTGCCTTGGAATGGCTTGTCATGGGGGCCGCGAGCGCGGCGGAGCTGGATGTCAGCCCGGTCCGGCTCGAATTGGATTCTGGCTCCCGTGGCGTGGTGATGAACGTGAGGAACAAGAGCAACGAAACCACACGCTTCCAAGCCTCTGTCTACTCCTGGGTCCAGGACGAAGACGGGCGCATGACGCTCGCACCGACGCAGGAGTTGTTCTTCTTCCCGTCCTTGTTGTCGCTGGAGCCTGGGGAGTCCCGCCCCATCCGGGTGGGCAGCTCCTCGGCTCCACAGGATACCGAGCGCTCCTTCCGCATCGTCGTGGAGGAGCTCCCCCCGCTGCAGCCGTCTACCCAGGATACTGGGTTGAAGGTCCTCACCCGAGTCTCAGTGCCTGTCTTTGTCGCACCCAAGAAGAAGACTGTTCAAGGGATGATCGCGGAGGCCGTGCTGCGCGAGTCGAAGTTCCATGTCCGGGTGCGGAACCCGGGCACGGTGAACTTCTTCATCCGGAACCTGCGGGTCCGGGGGCTCGACGCCAAGGGCAGGCGGCTGGTGGAGAAGGAGGAGCCCGGCTGGTACGTCCTGGCGGGCGACGCGCAGGTGTATGCCATGGAGGTTGCAGGCAAGGCCTGCCGCAAGGTCCGCACGGTGGAGGTGGAGATGGAGACCGACCAGGGCGTGCTCCGTCAGACGTCCCCCGTGGAGTCTCCCGCGCCCTGCGCTCGCTGACCGACGCACCATGGCCCCCACCTGGCTCGCAGCAACCCATGCGCCCTCATGCGCGGCGCTGGCGTTATCCTTGTCGTTGGGGGCCTCGCCGGCGGACGCGCAGGGCCCCGTGGCCGCCGGCCCCTCCGCGCCGCCGATGCCCATCGTCGCGGACTTCACCCTGAACGGCGTCCCTCGCGGCGCCACCTTCCCCATGCTGCGGGGCAGCGACGTGCTGCTCCCCGCGGCCACCCTGGAGGACCACGGCGTGGACCTGGTGGCGCTGGGGGGGCGCCTGGAGGTCATCGAAGGAAAGACCTACATCTCCGCGCGGTCCCTGGAGCCTGAAGGACGCTGCACCCTGAATGAGCGGACCGTCAGCCTGTCATGTGAGCTGCCCGCGTCCGCCTTCTCCCAGACGCGCATCAACATGGCCGCGCAGGCGCCGTCAGGCTATGCCGTGCGCGGCAGCCCCAGCGGCTTCATCAACTACGCGGCCCACGCCCGCAACACCGCGCTGACCTTCTTTGGAGAGGCCGGCGCGTCCATGGGGCGGGGCTTGTTGACGACGCAGGCGCGGTGGCGGCCCGGCACCGTGCCCCTGCGGGGACTCACGCAGCTGTCCCTGGACTTCCCCAAGCACATGGTGCGCGCCATCGCCGGTGAGTCCACGGGGTTTGGCGGCGTGCTGGGCGGCGGCGCGGTGGTGGCCGGCCTCCACGCCATGCGCACCTTCGAGCTGAATCCCTACTTCGTGCGCAACCCGATGCAGGACTACGCGGGGGACGTCGCCACGCCGTCCACGCTGGAGGTGTACGTCAACAACCACCTGGTGAAGCGCACCGAGCTCCCGCCCGGCCCCTTCCGGCTGGAGAACCTCACGGTGCCCCGGGGCGAGGGGAACACGCGCTACGTCATCCGGGACGCGTTCGGCCGGGCGAGCGAGGTGAACACGTCCTACTACCTCAGCGGGCAGCAGCTCGCTCCTGGCGTGGCGGACTACCGGCTCTCCGCGGGCATCGAGCGGGAGAACGTCAACCTCTCCAACTTCGACTTCGGCCGGCCCATGCTCCTGGGCAACTTCCGCATGGGCGTCACGCCGTGGCTGACGCCGGGCGTGCGGCTGGAGCTGGCGCCCGACGTCGTCAGCACCGGCGCCATGCAGCTCCTCCAGCTGCCCTTCGGCGAGCTGGAGCTGTCACAGGCCGTCAGCCGCAGCGCGCGGCGCACGGGGCTGGCGGCGGGCATCGTGTACTCGCTCCAGCGCCGTTGGGTGGGGGGCTCCGTCTTCGGCCGGGGCATGAACACGTCCTACACGCACACCAGCCTCAAGCTGGATGACGACCACCCCCTCGTGGAGACGGGCGGCTCGCTGTTCCTGGCGCTGGGAGAGAGCGTCAGCGTGGGCGGACAGGCGACCCTGTCGCGCTACCAGCGGGACGGGTGGACGACGTGGCTGGGGGCCACCACCTCCGCGCGGCTGACCGACTGGTCCACGCTGTCCTTCTCCGCCAGCCGCGGCAACTCCGAGCGAGGCGGCGTGGCCATCGAGGGGATGGTGTACCTGAACGCCATCTTCGACTCCCGCACCACGGCCACGGTGGGGCACTCCCAGGCGCTGCGCGGGGAGGGCACCACGTCGGTGGACGTGGCCCGCTCGGTGCCCATGGAGGGCGGGCTGGGCTACCAGATGCAGGGCAGGGT
>NZ_JABXEO010000179.1:0-4014 GCF_013372585.1 Myxococcus sp. AM010 | reverse complement strand
TCAAGCCGCTGCTCGGCCCGTCGTGATTCACCGCCGTCCCTCGAATCACCGCCAGCACTTCGTTCCCGTCCGCCACCGCGTCCGACAACCTCTTCAGCACCAGCACTCCGCAGCCCTCGCCGCGGGCATAACCGTCCGCGGAGGCGTCGAACGTCTTGCACCGCCCCTCGGGAGACAGCGCGCCGCTGCTCGACAGGTAGACGCTGAGCTCCGGGGAGAGGATGAGGTTCACGCCGCCCGCGAGCGCCACGGGGCACTCGCCCAGGCGCAAGCTCTGGATGGCCAGGTGCAGCGCGACGAGCGACGACGAGCACGCCGTGTCCACCGCCATGCTCGGCCCCTGGAAGCCCAGGGCGTACGACAGGCGCCCCGCGCTGAAGCAGGCGCCCTTGGCCGTTCCGAAGTACGGGTCCAGTTGGGACAGGTCCGCGTTCGCCAGCAGGCGCTGGCTGTAGTCGGTGTTCATCACGCCGACGAAGACGCCCACGCGCTGACGGCTCCGGCGCTCCACCGGATGCCCCGCGCGCTCCAGCGCCTCCCAGCCCACCTCCAGCAGCAACCGCTGCTGCGGGTCCATCGCCGCGGCCTCGCGCGGAGAGATGCCGAAGAACTGGGCGTCGAACTGGTCCACGTCCTTCAGGAAGCCGCCGCGACGGGTGTTGATCTTCCCCGGCACCTGCGGCTTCGAGTCATAGAGCGCGTCCACGTCCCAGCGGTTCGCCGGCACCTCCGTCGTGGCGTCCACGCCGTCGCGCAGCAGCTCCCAGTACGCCTCCGGCGTGGTGACCCCACCGGGGAAGCGGCACGCCATCCCGACGATGGCGATGGGCTCCGCGCGGGGCGTCGACTCGGCCTTCTCCAGCCGAGCCTCCAGCTTCCGAATCTTCACGAGCTGCTGCTGAACAATCTGCCGGTAGTTGATGTCCTCGGTCGTCATCTCGATATTCCTCAGGAATCCGTTGCCAGGTCCGCGAGCGCCAGACGGGCCAGCTCCGCGTCGGAGAGCGCGTCGAGGCTCACCTCGAGCTCGCCATCGCCCGGCACCTCACGCGCCACGGCGGGCTTGCTCTCGTCGTTGAACTTCAAGACAGCCTCGATGAGGTGGTCGGCGAGGAAGTCCACGTTGGGGTGGTTCATCGCAATCGTCGAAGGCAGCGACTGCCCCAGCCCGTCCTGCAGGGCATTGCGCAGCTCGATGGCCATCAGCGAGTCCATGCCCAGGTCCGTGAAGCCCTGGCTCCAGTCGACCCCCGCCACCTCCAGCCGGAGCACGCGCCCCACCGCCTCCTGGAGCCTGCGGACGAGCAGCCCGTGCCGCGCATGCGGCAGCGCGCCCTGGAGCTCCGCCAACCACTGCTTCTTCGGAGTCGGAGCGCTCGCGTGCGGCGCCTCCTTCCGCGCGGGCGCCACCGCCGCGTAGAAGGCCGAGCGCCCCAGCCGGCCCAGGCCTTCGATGTACGTCGGCCACCGGATGCTCATGAGGCCCAGCTGCGCCTGACGCTGCCCCAGCGCCTTGCCCAGCAGCTCCAGCCCCTGGGCCGTGGGCAGCGCGCGGATGCCTCGGCGCTCCAGCGCCCTGGCCACTTGCGCGTCCGTGGCCATGCCCACCTCGGCCCACGGGCCCCAGTCGAGCGAAAGCGCCGGCAGGTCCCGGGCACGCCGCAGGTGCGCCAGGGCGTCCAGGAAGGCGTTGGCCGCCGCATACCCTCCCTGGCCCGGAGAGCCCAGCAGCGCCGCCGCCGACGAGAAGAGCACGAAGTGCTCCAGCGGCCGGCCCTCGGTGAGGCGGTGGAGGTTCCACGCACCGGCCACCTTGGGCGTCATCACCCGCTCGAAGCGCTGGAGGTCCTGCTGCACCAGCGCCCCGTCCTCCACGAGGCCCGCTGCGTGGAAGAGTCCTCGCAGCGGCACCGGCCCCGCGTCGATGCGCGCCAGGAGCGCCGCGACGTCCGCCTCACGCGCCACGTCCGCCGAGACCACGGTGACCGTGGCCCCCGCTTGCTCCAACGCGTGGAGCACCGAGCGGGCCTCCGCCGTGGGCTCGCGTCGCCCCACGAGGACCAGGTGACGAGCGCCATGCTCCACCAGCCACCGCGCCACCGCCAGGCCGAGCGCCCCCAGTCCGCCGGTAATCAGGTACGCGCCGTCCGCGCGGAAGGCGAGGGCCGCCGCCACCAGGCCCTTCGCTCGCTGGAGCTGGGACCGGAGGCGCTTCTCCCCGCGCAAGGCCACCTCCAGGCCCGGCGCCTCCGCGGAGCGCAGCAGCTCGGTGAGCAGCGACTCCACGCCGCCCTCCGTGTCCCTGGGGTCCAGGTCGACACGGCCGCAGCGCAGCTCTCCGTGCTCCAGGTCGATGACGCGCCCCAGGCCCCACAGCGAGGACTGCACGGGCGAGGACACCGCCACGCCATCCGCCGGCTGTGCGCCTCGCGTGACGAGCCACAGGGGAGCCGGGCCGCCACTGGCGACGAGCGCCTGCGTCAGGTGCAGCGCTCCCGTCGTGGCCTGAAGCGTCGCCTGCTGAAGGGCCTGCGCGGACTGCGTCTCCTCCACGGACGCGTCGAGCCCCCACAGGTAGACGGCCCCCGCGCACGGGGCTCCGTTCAGGGCCTCGCGCAGCAGCCGGCTGAAGTCGGATGGGCTGCGCGCATCGACTTCGAAGCGCCTGTCGACCGTGGCCCGGAACGCGGTGCCCGGGCGCACGCGGATGACGGACTCACCGCGCTCCTCCAGTCGCGCGGCGAGCCGCGCTCCGACGCCCTGACCGTCCACCAACAGCAGCCACGGATGCGGCTGCGCGGCGGGCAGCGGCGCGGGCAGCAGGGGCTCCGGCGTCCAGGCCACCTCGTAGACGCGCTCCTCGGACTGCTTGTGCGTGCTGGCCTGGAGGACCTCCCGGCTGGCGCGGCGAGCGTGGAAGCCGAGAATCTCCGCCACCGGGCCGTGCTCGTCGAAGAGCTGAACGTCGCCGCTGAGAATCTCCTCCGTGACGGCGCGCTCGCCCGCCGTGGACTTCGCGTAGCACCACAGCGGCCCCTGCGGGCGCCGGAAGAAGTTGAGCTGCGAGACGCTGAAGGGAATTGCCAGCGCGTCCGCCAGGCTCGTCGCGTCGCTCACCATCCAGTTGGCGAGCATCTGGAAGCACGAGTCGATGAGGCCGGGGTAGAGCGCGTAGTTGTCCGGCGAGTCGGGCAGCTCGGGCTGCCGCATCTGACCGAAGGCCTCGTCCTGGCTGCGCTGGAAGGGGCCAATCCAGCGGAAGCTGGGGCCCAGCGTGTAGCCCATGGCGCGGAAGAACGTGTAGAAGTCGTCTCCCGAGCGCGCCTCGGTGCAGCGAGACAGCACGTCCTCGCGCACGGGCAGCGGCCGAGGCGAGGACACCTGCGACGGGTCCACCCGCAGCTCACCCGTGCCGTGCAGCACCCAGTCGCCGGACTCGCCCTGCGTCATCAGCTTGAGGGAGTAGCCCTCCGCGTGCGGCGAGAAGATGAGCTGGAGCGGGCGCAGCTCGTCATCCGCGAGCACCAACGCCTGGTGGAACGTGAGGTTCTCCAGCGTGCAGGCGAGCGGACCGAACGTCTCCGCCACCGCCGAGAGGACCATCGACAGGTGCGAGGCCGCGGGCGTGACGACCGTGCCGTAGAGGCGGTGGTCATCGAGGTACGCCGGACGGAACGCCCCGAGCGTCGTGCTGTAGATGATGTCGTCGAACGCGGGCGAGTACAGCCGCGTCCCAAGGTGCGGCTTGCTGTCCTTCGACTCACGCGGCGCGAGCAGCGCCCCGCTGCGCTGGGTGTCGCGGGTCCACCAGTAGCGCTGCCGCTGGAAGGGATACGTGGGCAGGGCCACCGTCCGCCGCGCGTGCGGCTTCTCGTACTCCCCCCACGCCACCTCCACCCCCTTCACGTACAGCGCACCCAGCGCCTCCAGCGCCGTCTCCCACTCGCCCCGCCCCTTCCTCAGCGTCGCCACCCACTCCAGCCCCTCCTCCTCCAGCGTCTGCCTCCCCATCCC
>NZ_JABXEO010000178.1:0-4034 GCF_013372585.1 Myxococcus sp. AM010 | reverse complement strand
GGCGGCCCCCGAGCAGGCGCCCGCGCCCCCTGGAGACGAGACTTGCGGCTGGACGGCCCGCCACGTAGCGAGGAATGCCCGTGAAGCTCTCCCTCGCGACACGCATCTTCCTGGGCTACGCCGTGGTGCTCGGCACCTTCGGGCTGGTGTCCCTGTTCAGCGTGACGGAGCTCCACCGCAACCGGCTGGAGATACGGCTGGTGAGCCAGGGCTACCTCCAGCTCTCCCAGGACGCCGCGGAGTTGGAGACCTTCCACGCAACCCAAGAGAAGGACACCGAGCGCCTCATTCAAGAGGGCAACGTCGAAATCCGCCGCGCCTTCATCCGGCTGGCCCGGACCTACAACTCGCCCCTCATGACCCAGCGGCTCGCCGCCGCCCAGGCCAAGGCGCACGAGGTGCTGGCCTCCGCCCCTGACAGCGAGGTGCCCTTCATCCGGGGACTGGAGGACCGCTTCGGCGAGCTCCAAGTCCGCTACCGCGACTACGGCCGCGCCGCCGAGGCCGTCTTCACCGCCCTGGCCACGGAGAACCCGGACCGGGAGCAGGTCGCCGTCGCCACCGCCAGACTGCGGCAAGAGGAGAACGCCATCGGCCGCGAAATTCGCGTGCTGCGCGCCGCCCTCTCCAACCGCATCCGCGAGCGCGTGGACGGCGCCGAGGAGCGCGAGCGCACCACCGGCCTCTTCATCATCGGCTTCTCCGTGGGCGCCACCGCCTGGTCCGCACGCACCCTGTGCCCGATGCAAAACCTCATCCGCGGCGTGTCCCGTATCGGCCGCGGTGACTACAACGCCCAGCTCGGCGTGCGCGGCGACGACGAGGTGGCCGTCCTCGCCCGCGAGTTCGACCAGATGGCCCGCTCCCTCCAGGCCCGCGAGGCCCAGCTCAAGGCCCAGGCCGAGGCCCTCATGCGCGCCGAGCAGCTGGCCGCCGTCGGCCGCATCTCCGCCCAAATCGTCCACGAGGTGCGCAACCCCCTGTCCTCCATTGGCCTCAACCCCTACCAGATAGCGGCGCGGGCCCGAGACCGGCTGGTGGAGCCGGAGGAGTTCGGCGATATCGTCTTGATGCTGGCCACGGGCCTGATGGTGGACGACGCCATCGTCGTCATCGAGAACATCGAGCGGTTGATGGTGGAGCTGCGCCTGTCTCCCATACAGGCCGCGCGCGAGGCTCACCCCCGCGCTCAGCGCCCGGATGATGAAGCACCACGAGGGCGAGAAGTGGGTCTTCTTCCGCTGGGTGGACACCGTGCTGGACGGGACGAGGGCCCTCTACGGCCGGGGCCTGCGCAAGATGCTGCAGTATCCGGCCCTCATTCTGCTCGCCTTCCTGGTGCTCGCGGGCCTCACCAGCAAGAACGCCGTCATCATCGTGGAGTTCGCCGAGCAGCTCCGGGAGAGAGGGAAGAGTGTCATCGTGTTCATTCCCGGGCGCTACGTGCTGATGCCAGAAGCTTCTCGGCGAAGCGGGTGAGGACAAAGCGGCGCCCACGCCCGCCGCGCCCCACTGATCGCGCAGCACAGATGAGCTGAGCGACGGAGCCGCCGCAGTGGGCGAACCCTCCGCGGCGTGTCGTCCGCGGGCTGAGCGAGCGCCAGGCAGGGCAGGACGAGCGACCGCAGGGCGGAGCGGTTCGCGTGGGAGTGCATGCGCGAGGGGACACCTCGTGAGCGCAAGGCGCGCGCGGATGCCATCACCTCCGTGGCGGAGTTCATGCTGAACGAGCGGACCGCGCGCCACCCGACGGGCCCCCTCGCGCCGGGGGCGGAGTCACTCCCGGCGCTCGCTGTTCGGAAATGTCGGGACTTTTGTGGCGCCAAAACCCCCGACATTTCCGAACAGTTAGCCACCCGGCTGGCGTCCGACCCACGAGGAATGAAACGCGGTAGCCTGCTCGTGGCGTAGGCACAGAGGTCGGCGCGTCATGGGTGCGGGTGAGCCCGTCGAACAGTTGGACCCGGCGCTTGGTGAGCAGCCCGAATTGTCGCCATCGCGCACCCACTCTAGAATTCCACGACACGGGCTCCCAGCCTACGCCGCTGTCTTCAGGAGCAGGGCCAGACTGCCCCGGAAGTCCTCGCCGAGTTGGCAAGGGGCAAATTCAAGGCCAGGCGGGCGGCCCTGGTGCAGGCGTGCATGGCCGGGTGACGGACCACCACCGCGTCCTGCTCAAGCTGCACCTGGACCCGATTGACGCCTTGCAAGCGGCGCTTGAGTCGCTGGAGGCGCGGATGAGCGAAGTGCTCGAACATGCTGCGCCAGAACCTTCCCTACAAGTACCTGGGCGCTGACGACTTCGAGCGCTCCAGCAAGGCGCAGCTCGCCAAGCAGCTCCTGCGCCGCCTCGAAGACCTCGGCGTCCATGACGCACGGGTGCCGACGGCGCAGGAGGCCTGACCACCTCTTCTGCCAACCCCAACGCCTCGTTTCTCTCTAGCGAGCTGCCCAGGTGCGCCCCGGCCCTCGGGGCGCCTCGCCTCCTGGCGCAGCTCAAAAGGGCTGAGCGATGGCGTCGCCGCGGTGGGCGAGCCCTCCGGCTGCGTCGCGCGGAGAAATGGCCGCCAGGGCTGGCGGGGTGCCCTGCTGCAACCCGGAGCGGGTGCGCAGCCACCACTTGCGCAGCAGCGTGCCTTGGCCTTGCTTCATGCCAGTTCGATGGGGCTGAAGTCGGGACGGCAGGGCATCAACGCGTGCCAACGCCTCATCGGTGGCGGGGGGCTCGCACACCAGGCGCCGCGGCACCTCTTCGCCCGCCGCGTCCACCTTGCGAGGCGCACCGCTCCCACGGGACGCGCACAGACGCTGCAGGTTGCCTCGAAGCGAGCGAGGTCGCGGCGCGCCGTGGCATCGCCGAGCATGAAGCCACGGGCGATGGCGCTCTTGCCAGGCTGCGATGAAACGCTCGCGCAGGTCGAGCGACTGCGCACCGGACATGGCAGGCGATAGCTCCTCACTCAACAGCCTCCGCCTGCCCGCTTCATCCGCACGCCGCTATGAGGCCCGCGACAGGCCTGAACGGACCAATGCCCGGCTCCTCTCATAAGGGGCCGGGCCGTGGTCTTTCAAAGCGTCACAGGTCGGGCGAATTCACACCCACCCTGGAGACAGATTCAGACATCAAAGCGGAATACCACCGCCACAACCACAAGACTGAACAACCTGCTCAAGGCGATACTCAGTGCAAGACGCACCCACCGCGTTCAAGCAAACGCGATAGCTATTCCTGCCCTGAAAGACCGTTCCCGTCGTAAACCATTCACCACCAATGCGTTCCTTGCACTGCGGAGAGAAGTCATCGCACGCAGACGGAGAACCACAATCGACGAACGCTGACCATGCAGTGCAGCTTCCAAACCCGGCATTCACACACTCGTCCCAGCTCGGCGATTCGCAAGCCGCTTCCAGCGCATCTATCATGGCTGCGTCTGGAACCGGGACCTCATTGTTCAACGTCGCCTCAACCATGGAAGGGGCCCCCTCCATCGAAGACTGATCGTCAACAGGCCCACAGCCAACAAAGACAGCCATCATCGCCGAAACCGCAAGCGCTCCAAACATCTTCATATACAGTATCCTCTCGGGCCCCGCCGCCAAGAGCCAAGTCAATGACCCATCACCGCTAAGTCACGGGCCGGTGTCTTTCCATCCAGGGATGCGGCGTCCTATTCCCTCAAGAGTCCCCAAACCCAATTCGCATCTTCCCGAGCAACTCACAACAAATATCTCCAAAACAAATCTAAACAAACATCCATCACTCCACGCAAACCACACGCAAAACAGGCGTAATTATCCAACCAGACAGCATCTACGTTCGCCAATTCCCTCGCCACAAGCGCAACAGACAGCCCACGCCGCGCCTCTTGCAATACCGCCGTGACCTCTCCAAGAGCGCGGCGCCTTCACCGTCAGGGATGAGGAAGTTGCGCGGCGCGCACGAGGCCCCTGCCCCCGGGAGGCTCCGTGCGTCAAAGACGGGTACCCGGCAGGCCCCTGGGGTACGCTGAAACCCACCGGAGGTACCCCCCTCC
>NZ_JABXEO010000177.1:0-4147 GCF_013372585.1 Myxococcus sp. AM010 | reverse complement strand
CACCCGGACAAGCAGCCGTCCAAGACGGACATCCGCGAGACCTTCCGCCAGCCACAGTTCGTGGATGGAGGCCCTCCACGAGCCGCGTACGATGATGAGCCTCCGGACATCCTCACGCTGGGTGGCGCCTACTTCCAGCGCGCGGAGCTGAGCGCCTCGCGCGGCGGCCCGGGAACGCCGCTGACGCCCGTGCTGCCGTCGCTCGCGGACCTGTACCTGGACATCAATCCTTCCGAGCAGATTCGCGGGTTCGTGCGCGGGCGGCTTCTCTACGATCCGCTCGACATGCAGCTCTCCACGCCGCAGTCGGTCCTGGATCAGTTCTGGTTCCGCTTCGGCCTGGCCCACCGCGTCTTCATCACCGCGGGCCGCCAGCAGGTCCGCTGGGGCAGCTCCCGCATCTGGAATCCCACGGACTTCCTCCAGGCGCCGAATCCCCGGCCGCTCGACCCGGTGGACCTGCGCACCGGCGTGGACATGCTGAAGGTGAACGTGCCGTGGGAGGAGATGGCCTCCAGCCTGTGGCTCATCGCCACGGCGGACCTGAATGGACCGGAGGACCGCCCGATACGTTATGGCGGAGCGCTGCGCGCGGAGGTGGTGCTCGGCCCCAGCGAGCTGTCGCTGTCGGCGGCCTTCCAGCAGGGCCGCCGCCCCCGGTATGGCATTGACTGGTCCGTGGGCCTGGGCCCCTTCGACCTCAACGCGGAGATGGCGCTCCTGCAAGACCTCCCCGCGCGGCTGTGGGAGCGCGGCGAGGCCGGCTACGTCGAGCGCTCCTTCGGTGGCCCGAAGCCGCAGGTCAGTGGCGGCATCAAGGGCACCTTCCGCGTGGCGGACGTCTACCGCGCCATCGTCCGGCTGGAGGGCTTCTACAACTCGCTGGGCACGGATGATCGCGCGCAGCTGACGTGGCAGCGCTCCACCGCGGACTACCGGCCCCTGTTCTTCGGACGTGCCTATGGCATGGCCCAGGTCAGCATCGACCGGCGCAGCCAGTTCGAGCCCCGCCTGACGTTCACCGCGCTGACGAACCTGAGTGACCCCTCCATGCTGGGCCGCATCGACTTCGACATCGCCGTGCTGCGAGACGTGGTGGCGCAGCTCTTCGTCGAAGCGCCGCTGGGGCCACGCGGCACCGAGTTCCGCTTCCAGCCTGACCCCTCCGTGGTGGAGCTCCCGCCCATGGGCCTTCCGCTCTTCCGCACGGGCGTCAGCGTCTACATCAAGATGTGAAGTTCCCCCGAGCATCGACATGACCTCGCGTACCGACCTGGACTCGCTGACTCCGGAGGAGAAGCGCGCGCTGCTGCAGAAGCTGCTGAAGCGCGGCGCTCCGGACACCGCCACCGGACAGAACTCCCTCCAGGGTACGGGGCCCACCCGGCGCGGAGACGACACGCGAGCGGAGCCCTCCTCCGCGCAGGAGCGGATGTGGTTCCTCCATCAGCTTGCTCCCGCGTCCGCCTCGTACAACGTGGTGCGCGCGGTGGAGCTCTCCGGTGAGGTGGATGCCGGAGCGCTCGACGCGGCGCTGCGGCAACTGCTGGCACGGCACCGCGCGCTCCGCTCCATCATGCCCTCCTCACCCGAGGGACATCCCCTGCTGGGTGTTCAGGACGTCCCCGCGCAGGTCCTGGTGACCGAGGACCTGTCGGCGGATGCGGCGCCCGAGACGTCGCTGGAGCGCTGGCTGCGGGAAGAAGCCCAGCGGCCCTTCGTGCTCGCCCAGGGGCCCCTGTATCGCTTCTGCCTCTTCCGCCTTTCCGCACAGCGGCACGTCTTCACGTTGTCGCTGCACCACCTCGTGGTGGACGGCTGGAGCTACAACGTGTTGATGCGCGAGCTGGGTGTCCTCTACACGGCGCGCGTCCGTGGGCAGGCCCCCGGCCTGACGCCCCTGCCGCTGGAGTACACGGACTTCGCGGCCTGGCAGCGGTCACCCGATGTCGCGGCGCGCGAAGCGGCCCATGTCGAGTACTGGAAGGAGCAGCTCGCCGGGGTTCCGCACATCCTGGAGCTGCCCACCGACAAGCCGCGCCCGCCGGTGCGCACGGACCAGGGCGTCCAGACCCAGTTGCTCCCCGTCTCCGCGGCGCTGGCCGAGGCCGTGCGCGTGCTCTGCCGTGAGCGGCAGGTCACGCCCTTCATGGTGTTCTACACGGCCTTCGCCGCGCTGCTGCACCGCTACTCGCAGCAGTCCGACTTCTGCGTGGGCACGCCCGTCGCGGGCCGGACGCACCTGTCCCTGGAGGGCGTCGTCGGGCTGTTCATCAACACCGTGGTCCTGCGCGCCCAGGTGCGGACTGGCGACACCTTCACCGGGCTGCTGGCGCGTGCGAGGGAATGCGCGCTCGCCGCGTACGCACACCAGGAAGCACCGTTCGAGCGAGTCATCGAGGCGGTGCGAGCGGAGCGCAACCCCGGTCACTCACCGCTCTTCCAGGTGATGTTCGACCTGTACCAGGAAGAGGACTCGCTGGCGGGTGCGTTCTCGGGCGTGGGCGCTCGCGCGCTCCATGTGGATACCGGGACCAGTCAGTTCGACCTGTCGCTCACCATCATCGAGGGCCCCTCCGGCTTCGGCGTGACGGTGCAGTACAGCACCGACCTGTTCGAGCACGACTCCATCCAGCGCCTGGTGGGCCACTACCTGCGCCTGCTCGAAGGCGCGCTCGCCGCTCCCTCCGCGCCGCTTGCGTCCGTCGACCTCCTCTCCGCCTCCGAGCGCCAGCAGGTCCTCTTCTCCTTCAACGACACCTCCAGGCCCTTCGACTCCCTCGCCTCGGTGTCCTCCCTGTGGACCGCCCAGGTCGCTCGCGCTCCCGACGCCACCGCACTCGTCCTCGCCTCCTCCGGCCTTCGCCTCTCCTTCTCCCAGCTCCACGCTCGCGCCACCCGCCTGGCCCAGCACCTGCTTGGCCTGGGCGTCCTCCCGGAGGACGTCGTCGGCCTGTGCCTTGAGCGCTCCGAGGACGCCGTCGTCGGCCTCCTCGCCATCCTCCTCAGCGGCGCCACCTGCCTTCCTCTCGAAGCCACTCACCCGCACGAGCGCCGTGCCTCGCTTCTCCACCGGGCCCGGGCTCGCTTCGTCCTCTCTCGCCCGGACTTCTTCTCCAACGCCTCGCTGGCGATTCCCCTCGTCCAGCCGCTCCCTCCTCAGTCTCCGTCCTCACGCCCTCTCCCGCTCGTCCTCCCCGACTCGCTCGCCTACCTCCTCTTCACCTCTGGCTCCACTGGCGAGCCCAAGGGCGTTGAGCTCACCCACCGCTCCCTTGTCCACGCCTTCGACTCCTTCGACGCCCTCTACGACACGCGTCCGGGGGACTGCTGGGCCTCCTCCAGCAGCTTCTCCTTCGACATGCATCTGGAGGATGTCCTCTTCTGCCTGACCCGCGGAGGGACGACGGTGCTGCGCGACGTGGGGCCGATGGGGCTGGGGCGCGACATCACCCGCCACGGCATCACGCACATCGTCATCACGCCTTCATCGCTGGCCACCGCGATGGAGGAACCTGGAGCGCCCGAAGCGCTGCGTTCCATGAAGGCCATTGTCGTGGGCGGTGAGGCCCTGCCCGAGCCACTGGTGGAGCAACTGGCGCTGACGCGAACGTCGCTCATCAACGCCTACGGCCCGACGGAGACGACCATCTGCGTGGTGGCCGAGAAGGTGGAAGCCCACCGCCCCGTCCGCCTGGGCCAGCCCTTGGCTCGCTCTCAGGCCTACGTCCTCGACGAGGCCGGCCTCCCCACCCCCATCGGCGTCCCGGGAGAGCTCTTCCTCGGCGGCGACGGCCTCGCTCGTGGCTACCGCGCACTTCCTCACCTCACCGCCGAGCGCTTCGTCCCCCACGCCTTCTCTTCCTCTCCCGGCGCTCGCCTCTACCGCACAGGCGACCGCGTCCGCTGGAATCCCGACGGCTCCCTCTCCTACCTCGGCCGCACCGACTTCCAGCTCAAGGTGCGTGGCGTCCGCGTCGAGCCCGAGGAAGTCGAGGCCGCCCTCTGCCGTCTCCCCGGCGTCCGTCAGGCCGCCGTCCTCCCTCTCTCCTCTCCCCACTCCTCCGACGTCCGCCTCGTCGCCTTCCTCGTCCTCGACGACGCCACCCCCTTCCTCCCCGCCGCCCTCCGCCACCAACTCTCACGC
>NZ_JABXEO010000176.1:0-4219 GCF_013372585.1 Myxococcus sp. AM010 | reverse complement strand
AAGATTTGAACCGGCGTCAGCCTCAGGTCCGGCTAAGGAACCTGAAACTCGCTGATTCGTTTCCAGTGCTGCCGGCTGCGCTTCTCAGCGCGACCTGGCTGGCACCGTCTTAAGAAATTGACTGCGGCTTCCGCAATCTAGCTTCTTCTTGGGCTTGCTATTTGGTTTTCAAAGACCGAGTCGCTTGTGCCACCAGCGACTTCCTGCTACCGTCTTCTTCGTTGCTGCCTCGCCGTCTTTTCGTCCGGCGGGGCGTCAGCTTCTATTTCAGTCCGGCGTCTACTGTCAAGCTGCTGTTTTCGCCGTCCTGCTGGCTTCCGGAGTCTTCAGCGCCGCCCAGTGGCTTCCGCTGCTTTCTTCCGGAGGGGCGCGGTTTCTACCGCTTCGCCGCCCTCCCTGTCAACCACTGCTTTTCGCTGCCCCCTCGACGCTTCCGCCCTTTCCGCCGGGCTTCTTCGTCGAGGACGCGGCTTCTACCACCACCGCGTCTCCTGTCAACCCGCTGCGTTGACCACCTTCGTCCGTATTTTCGCGGACGAAGGACGTTCACTGGGACACGGCGTCCAGACCAGGCGTCCGCTCCGCAGCTGTAGTGCTGGTCGGCGGGGACGTGGCGGCCAGAGGGCCGGCGCAGGATGAGCACCTGCTGATGCTGGCCGCCGTCGCGGCCCTGCTGGCGTCGGGCGGCCTGTGCCAGCGGCGTCCGGGGCAGTCGCGGTACAGAGGGGCCTTACGGCCCTCCCTCGGACAGTGCGCCGCCTGGGAGGCGCCCAGGCGGCGCGGCCTCTATCGCAAGCGCGCCGACGCGGCCCTGCCAATTCGCCGCCACTGGGCACGGGCGGTCAGGGAGCGAAGAGGAGCCGTGACGCCTGCTGGACCCAGGCTCTCCGTGTGTCGAGCGTGCCGAAGTCGAGCAGGATGAACTGGTCGAACAGCCGGGGCATCATCGACAGCAGGCTCATGGAGGCCCAGACCTGGGTCAGCGCCATCCGCAGCCGATTCTCCGGAAGGTGCGGCGCCCCCGGAGCCAGCCGCCCGGCCAGTTCGGCCAGGAACGCATTGAGGCGCTGGATGGCGGTGCTGTCGTAGCGCTGATGGGCCAGCGCGTCGTGGAAGTGCGCGTGCGCGATGTACGGGTAGCGCAGCGAGTTGCTCATCAAATCCTCGAGCAGCGTCTCGAACGCCTCGCGAATGCCCTGGCCCTCCAGCCGGAACCGATCAAAGTCCTCCAGGACGTTCCCGAAGGACTGGTCCAGCGTCTGCTCCAGCGCCAGCGCCACCAGCTTCTCCTTGCTCCGGAAGTAGTAGCTGATGGCCGCGCTGTTCACCTGCGCCTCGCGCGCAATCTCCCGGATACCCGTCGCATCGAGCCCATCCCGGCCAATGCACACGATGGTCGCCCGGAGAATGCGCTCCCGGGCCTCCTGCTCGGGCTACGGGGCCCCAAGCACCTGAATATGTTCACTCACGAAGAGGCAGCGCCCCTGCACTGCCAGGCGGCGTCCACGGCGCTGGCGGAAGCGCGCAGGTTCGACTGGCTCTCCGAGAACGTCTGAGGCGCCGCCATGACACCGCTCGTCACGGCCGTCCTCGGAGTCCTGCTCGTGGCCACTGCCGAGGAGGCGCCGGAGGGGCGCTTCAGCATCGTCCCCTTCGTGCTGCCCGCCGCCCAGCCGGAGACGAGCTTCCTCCTGGGCGGCGTGGCCTTCGTCTCCGCGGCGACGGTGGCACGCGGCCCACGCGACTTCGACGCTCGCGACATCAAACCCGCGGATGGCGTGGGCCTGCGCTTCGCACCAATGTCAGACGTGCCCGTCAATATCCTGCTCGATACCGCCTACGGGAACGAACCAGGCTTCTATCTGAACGAGGGCGAAGCCTTCTGGTTCAAGCGAGATACGAACGAAACCGCCCGCAAGGCCGTGTAACGTCGCCCGTCATGCTCGGCCTGGGCCCAGGGGGCGCGTCCAGGACGTGCCGATGCACCTCCATCCGCCCTCGGAGCACACCATGGTCCGCACCAAACGCGTCGCTCGTCATGTCTTCTCCAGGTTGAATCTGGCGCTGCTGCTCACAGGTGCCCTCGCGGGCTGCGGGGGCCCCATGGAGCCGGACCTGTCCGCGCCCGAGCCCGACAGCGCCCTGGACGCCCAGGCCCAGGCGCTGACGTATCCCAACGGCAGCAGCCAGACGGTGGTATCCCGCCGCGTCGTCTACAGGAACGGCTCGGGCGCCTTTCAAGCGGCGGCGGGCTTCGAGCACTTCCGCGCGGCGGGCGCTTTCGACGGCGCGCTCCACAACATCCGCATCGCGGAGGTCGACGCGCCAGGCGTGCGCGAGGCCCTGGTCATCATGTCCGCGGGCCAGAAGATTTCGAGCAGCGGCCACTCCAGCGGTGTCACCGGGCAGTCCTCCAACTGGGATGCGTCCTGTGACGGCGTCTCCTGTCCCAACGTGAGCCTGGACAGCCGTTCGCTGGCCATGAAGCTGCGCGCCCTGGGGTGGTTTCCCAGCGGGAAGACGTACCTGTCCGTCGTCAACGACGCCAACTTCGATCACCTGTTCGACAGCGACACGAAGCAGCGCATCGTGAATGGCTTCTCGGGCTGGCTCCAGGCGCAGGTCCGGCCGGAGACGC
The DNA here is from genome assembly GCF_013372585.1 of Myxococcus sp. AM010. Taxonomy (NCBI): domain Bacteria; kingdom Pseudomonadati; phylum Myxococcota; class Myxococcia; order Myxococcales; family Myxococcaceae; genus Myxococcus; species Myxococcus sp. AM010. The sequence goes on along the minus strand of NZ_JABXEO010000176.1, from coordinate 1,581 downwards.
GCGCCATCTACCTGGCGGGCAGCTCGCGCGGTGGCTGCTTGATGATGCGCATGGCGCAAGCGCTCCGCGCGAACACTGCGCTGGACGGCATCAACATCTACGTGTCGTCGTTTGACGGCGTGTGCCGCAACAGCCAGGGGGAGCTGGGGACCTTCGACAGCAAGATCAACAACCCCGTGCGCCCCTGGGGCACCTTCTATGGCGCGTGGGCCACGAATCTGACGGCTCAGTTCCCTCGCCGGAACAGGCTCCACATCTTCCACGTCGTGGGGGGGCAGGAAGTCGCTCCCGCCACGGGCATCCGCGCCTTCTCCGGCTACGCGGGCAGCACCCCGCCTTCGAAGGGCACGAACCTCGACTGGGGTTGGTACAAGCAGACCTGGGTGAAGTGGAAGCACAAGGAGATTGGCAATCCCTACTCGGACCCCAGCGCGTCGGACCAGGCGCAGGCGGTGGCGGAGACTGTCGACGCGCACCTGACGTGGCTCGACGCGCGCCTGCCCTGATGGGGGCACCCTCGCGACTCATGGGAATCCGGGCGGCCGACCTTCCTCGGCCGCCCGCAGTCGCGCGCCGGGGTTGAGTTCAAAGGCGAGCCCGAACTGCCACAGCGCCACGGGCTCCAGGAACAAGATGTTGTAATAGTCCTGCCCCTTCACGTACCGCGCGAAGACGCCGAAGCCCGCGCCCCACCAGGGATAGGCGCCGAATTCAGCCTTCCACGTGGCCCGCTGCGCGGGCGTCTCTCCGAAAGGCTGCGACACGGACACTTCCAACGGGAAGCGGTGGTTGCTCCACGTGCGCTGGCCCATGACACCCGCCGCCCAATGCCCATCGCCATACACGACGCGCTGAGAGCGGGTGATGCGGCCAGGGCCAATGGACGTGTTCAGCTCCAAGGCAGCGAATCCGCCTACCAGCCATGCGTTGCGCAGGTCCGGCTCCACGTCAAACGCCAGACGCGCGTGAAGCTCCGTCCGGACGAGGTTCGTGGTGAAGCTGCCGGACACCTCGTTCAGAGGCAGTTGTCCTTCCGACGGCGTGCACCCGGATTCGCCGCGCGTCTGGTTGCTGTAGAAGCACCCGGACTCCCCATTCGAATAATGCGCCGCGATGACGTTGAGCGCGAGCGCCAGGCCCCGCACCGCCGCGCCCTCCGCCCGAGGCTTCGCCAACGGCCGCAGGTGCGCCACCTGGAGCGTCACCTTCGCGATGAAGGACGGCGGGATGACCGGGTCGCTCGCCGTGTCCATGATGCGGAGCTGCACGCCCGGGGTGATGATGAGCGAAAGGAAGTACTCGCCGCCGGGCTGGGTGAAGTCACCTTGATGGAGCTGCGGCAAGAAGAGGTTGGGCGCCACCTTCGCTTCGAAGATGAGCGTCTCGGGCGAGTCGGGCGCCCCTTGACGACGGATGCGATTGGGCGAGTCGAGGATGTAGCTGCGGTCCAGGAAGAGCGGCACTGGCGCGTCGTATTCCACGCGCCACCCGTCCGCGCGGGCGACACCCGCCAGCAACACATACGTTGCCCACAGCAAAGCGGCCCACCCTCGCGGGACTCCGCCCCCTGCCCTCCACGCC
>NZ_JABXEO010000175.1:0-4963 GCF_013372585.1 Myxococcus sp. AM010 | reverse complement strand
CCTTGGGGTCGACCTCGGCCACGACACGTCGTGTCCCATGCCCCACGCCGCGTCAGCGAGCGACGAGCCTCCCGTCGGCTGCTGGCCTGCTCCTTCTTCAGCCGCCCATCCCACCTGAACGCTTACGTATGCTCGCGCGGTGTTCCAAATGTAGCCCAGCTTGAGCAGAGCGACGAAGATGCGGCTCTCCCGACAGTGAGGCCCCTATGGACCGGTACCTCCGGTGGGCCATTTGAGGCCGCCTACGACAAGTCATGGAAGCGGAAATACCCAAAGAGACTGGTGGCTTGGCCTCCATGAGGGGGTACGACTACCAAGAGGAGGCGACCGTCTGGCTCGCGCTTCACCTCATCTTCGAGCGGAAGGCGCCCCACGTCATCATCGAGCCCGCGCCCCACGCGGATCTCGAAGCAGTTCCCGCCGAGGAGGCTTCCTCGGTGGTTCGCCCCGAGCCCGCGCGCTTCCTGTTCCAGATCAAGTACCGAGGAAGTGCATGGTCCGGATCGACCCCGTTCCGGAATATCATCGAGCCTTCCCGACAACCGGATGCACCGCACAGTCGCAGGAGGAGCCCCACTCCGGTGGAGCAACTCGCTGCGAACCCGTCGCTGCACTACGTGTTGATCACCAACGGCCAGTTCGCGTCGGGCGCAAGGGAGTTCGTCATCCCCGGCCTGGAACACCTTCCGCGGAAGGTACCGGGAATGAATCTCCTCGTCCCAGAAGGAGCCTCTGCGGAGGAGATTGCCTCCCGCATTGGCATCATGGAGCAGCTGACGCAAAGCGAGCTGGCGGCCCGCCTACGCCGGCTGTTCGCCAGCCCACAAGTCGGGCTCTTCGTCCCGGCGACACGCTTCGACGAGGCCCTGAAGCTGCTGAAGCAGGATGTGCACGTAAGGCTCGTAGGCGACCGTCCATTGAAGTGGGCGCGAGAGGACATCGTCGCGCGACTGCGCGACCTGGGGGGCGCACCAACACGAACCTTGGACATGGATGACTTCGAGCCCCCCCGGGGCTACGACCAGCTCGCACAGCGGCTTGCCAGGGAAAACCGGCTGCTGCTGAAGGGCCCACCGGGGGCAGGAAAGACCCTGGTCGCCGACATGCTCGCATTCAAGCTGCGTACGGCCGAGCCACCTTTCGAGGTCGTCCAGGCGAACTCGCCAGGAGACATCCGGCAGCGGCTTCACCAGGAAGGTCCATTCCTGTTCCTCGTGGATGATCCCTGGGGTCAGGACTCGCGAACTCCCGAGAAGGGCTGGGCCACGCAACTGCCAGAGCTGTTCCGCCGTGTCTCGGGGCCTGCGGGCTCGGCCCACAAACTCCTCGTCACCACGCGCATGGGGCTGCTGGGTGACGTGTATGCGCGGCATATCCCGCCCGAACTGGACGGGGCGAGCACAACGCTCGACTACGAGAGCTACGACAGCGCGGCCCGGCTTCGAATCCTGGAACGAAAGTCGAGGGCCCTGCAGTCACTGGCGCGGCGACAGTTCGTCCGGAAGAATCGCCAGGAGATCATCGAGACGTTGAAGGTCCCCCTTTCGATTGATCGCTTCGTCTCCGCCGTGGGCGCGGCTCCGTCGGATTCCGAACTGGACCTCGCGCAGTTCCTGCATGACGCCGAGGTGGAGGAGCTGTCCGGAACACTTGCGCGCGAACTCCGGGGGATGGACTGGGCCCTCCTTCCCGCCATGTTCCTGTGGACCCAGCTCTGTGTGAGCGCTGCTTGTGACACCGACCGCGCACGGATGCGCGCACAACGCCTTCAGTGGCAGCCACAGAAGCCGCTTCAGCTCCAGAAGCTTGTGGATTGGATGGTCGAGGCAGGCTGGCTCCGTCGGAACGAAGGGCGCCTGAGTGCCCACCCCACGACAGTCACCGGCCTGGAGCGGCTACTGGACTTCCTGCCGGATGAGGCCGACCACCTCGTGGGTGAACTGCTGGAACAGCTATGCGCCTCGAACGAGGTACAGGCGGCGTATGCGCTCGCCGACCGTCTTTCGGACGCGAGACGTGCCTCCGTACCCCAAACGGTCGCTACGACCATTCAGCAGCACCTCCTAGAGGAACTGCTGCGGACCTCATCCACGAACTTCGTGGAGGTGCTGCACGCCGCGCGGCGCTGGATGCCGGAAGGCGGCCCGCTCGCGCTCCTCATTGATGCGCTCATCCACCCTCCCAAAAGGGAAAATGCGGACTGGTGGGAGCTCAGCTGGTCGCATCCGGACTGGCCGCCGTCGGCCTATGACATCATCCGAGCATCGTCCGAGGCCCGGCAGGTCCTGGAGCGCTACATCCGCCTGTGGCCCATGATGGCAAGCGTCATGATGCACGCGAGCGGGTTCGCGGACTGGACCTCGCGCTTCGGATGGGACCTGAGCCAGCTGTATTGGGAGAGCCTCGAAGAGGCACTCGATTCCGGCGGCCATGCCGTGGGAGAGCTGGCCCACGGTGCAATGAGCGGACCGGCACCTGCCGATGAGGCGCTGCTAGACCGGATTCTCATGGCTTCGGACCAGTTCCAGCAGGATGACGAGCCCAGCGAGTTGCAGGTGAAAGCCAGCCAGGGCATCCTGGACGACGCGTATGCCGACTACCTCCTGATAGGTGATGGCACTCCCAATGAAGCCGCCCACACAGCGCTGGAGGGCTGGATGGCGGCTCGGCGGAAGCGGGAGGGCTATTCGTGGATCCTGACCCACCCGAAGAGGTCTCGCCTTTATTGGAGTTGGAATAGGGCCATGCTCGATGGCAATCTTCCTCCAGATGAAGAGGAGGTCGAGGCATTCCTCGCTATCGGGAAAGATGCCTTTCCAGAAAAGGCTTGGCGCATCATCGCGGAGCGGCAATTCACGCGCTTTGCCCCACGCATGGTGGAGGCGCTCGGCACCCTCTCGCAAGAGAGCATCGAGCCTTGTCTTGAAGCCCTGTCGCGGCTCATCTCTGCGCTGGAACTGGGGACCGCCCTCCGTAGGCAGAGTCCGGGATGGTCCGAGGAGCGAAAGTCCCTCGTCGTCCTAGTCGCCCAAGGGCTCGCGGAATGGTCGAGCGAGGAGAAGAAACCCTACCGTGACGAGGTGAGCGCGGCCATGGGCGATTCCCTAGCCCATTTGGTGGAGCGCTGCGCGCGCACGGCCAAAGACAAGAACGGGCTCCAGGTGACTGCCCAACTCTCAACTGAAGACTGCGCGCGACTGCGACGATGGGCGCAGCAGCCTGAAGAGCAGCTCGGAAAGGCCAGCCTGCTCACCCTGGCCGCGTCGGGAGAGTCCGTGCTCGTGGAAGCCGAGCATTCCCTGGCACAGGAGCACTTCGAGGCGCGCACAACGGCCATCCAGGCACTCTCGCGGGATGCCTCGCCGGCTGCACGTGGCCTCCTTCTCCGGGCCCTGTCCGACGGCGAGGCCAGGGTTCGGGTCGCTGCGGTCCATGCCCTCGCCCCCGGAGCCTCCCTGGAAGAGCAGCAAGCCCTCCTCCAGAGTGCGCGCGATGAGAGTTCCTACGTCCGGGATTCCTGCGTTCAGGTGATTGCCCGTGAGCGTTGGGACGCCGGGCGGGTGGCCCTGGTCGCGCTGCTTCGAGACGTGCACGACCGCGGACCGGGCGTGGAGGAGCATGTCAATCATGGCATTGCCCGGGCCGCCGCCAAGGCTCTCGTCAATTGGAAGCCCCATCCTCCGGAGGTGGTCGGCGCGTTCCTGCGTTTCGTGGCCGATGGGCTGGAGGCAAACACGGACCCAGATGTCCATGTGGTTGTCTTGAAGTTCCTCATCGCCCACGACGACCCCCGCGTCGCCACCACGATTTCCTCCGCGATCGACAGCGTCACAGGCCTGACGCGCCCGTCCGGCGCTCGCATCTGCTTGCATCTCCTGCAAGCCCTTATCCTGCACCTGCATCGCTGGCCGGGGCATTGCGGGGGAGTCTCGGTTCTCCCCATCGCCCGGGAGGCCATGAACGCCGATGCCATCTCCGCGGGGCGCGCCATGCTGGTGCTTGGGATGGTGGGCGCACACGAGGACACTGCCCGGCTCCTGGAACGAGACGAGCATCGCCGGGAGCGGGCGCTCCTCGCATTGCTGGGGGCGGCGATGACGAAGGCTGTCCCCAGTGACGTGGCCGAGCAGGTGCTCCGCGAAGACGAAGACGCTGGGCAATTCCTGGCGTGGGCCCGTGGACGGGAGAAGGCGACCGCCGAGGTCTGGGCCAGCCGTTGGCGCGCCCATACCAGCCTCCATGCCTGGCTCGCCGAGCGGTGGGAGGAGATGGCCGGTTGGTCCGCCGTCATCTTGTTGGGCGGGAAGCTATGCCTCGGACAGGCGTTCCTGGAGAGCATCAAGGCCCATCCTCGATTGCAGGACGAGCCCGCACGCTGATGCCTGGGCGCGGGCAGGACTGTTCCGCTCCTGGACCTTCGATGTGCGGTCGCGTGCCGCGCGCCCCATGATGCCCCGCCTTGAGCCCCGTCCTCCACTCTCGCCGCACGCGAGCCCAGCCTCTTCGTCCCAGCGGTGGGGCTGCTTGGCCTGCTCGCGCTGGGGCCCTTTTTCGGGAGCCACGCGGGCCTACCTCCCATTCACTCGGACGGGTACGGCTCCTTCCTCTACCTGCCCGACATCTCCGTCCAGGAGACCCTCTCCATGCGCACGGAGGTGGCCGAGTGGCGCGAGCTCTGGAATCCGAACATCGGCATCACCCGGGACAGGCGCACGGGCCGCTACTTCAACCGCTTTCCCCAGGCCAGGACCTGCTGATGCAGTTGTCCTTCCTGAACGTGCATGTCAGAGCGCATCTGGTGGGCGCGACGTCCGATGGCTCCTTCCCGCCGTGCTAGCTAGGAGTGTGTAGCGGTAATGGGGTTGGAAGCGAGACCGGACGAGAGACGCCGGTCCGTCGTTGGGTGCGGCAGGCCGCTACGCTGCCGTCATGCGGAAGAGCTTGAGGAGGTTGTGGGTGGCGC
>NZ_JABXEO010000174.1:0-5163 GCF_013372585.1 Myxococcus sp. AM010 | reverse complement strand
GGGTGGTGGCGGTGGGGGGTGGTGGCTGCGCGCACGCGCCTGCTCGGCTGTCCCCGGAGCTGAGCGCCCGGCTGGAGTCGGAGCCGGGCACCTGGGTGTCCGGCGGCGCCGTGGGCCTGGGGCGCAAGGCCGTCCTCAACAACAAGGACTTCATCTGGGGCCTGGCCTTCGCGCCCCGCGGCGCCCGGGTGGCGTACTCGCGCCTGGGCAGCAAGTCCTACTTCCTCTCCGTCTGGGAGCTGGGCTCCGCCGAGCCGACGATGCTGGCGGACCCGGCCATCAACCCCTACGAGTTCGACGTGGAGGGCGTGGCCTTCTCCCCGGATGGCACGCGCGTGGCCACCGCGGGCAAGGACCGCGTGGTGCGCCTCTTCGACGCGGCCACCGGCGCGCTCGTGGCGGAGCGCCGCACCGAGGAGCCGCTGTCCGTGGTGGCCTTCCACCCGGAAGGGCAGTGGCTGGTGGTGGGCAGCTACCAGGGTTTGATGACGGTGCTGTCGGCGCCCGCGCTGGCGTACGGCTCCGAGGAGCGCGGACACCTGGGGCCGGTGACGGCGCTGGCCTTCGCGCCGGACGGGACGCTGTATTCGGGCGGCTGGGACAAGCACGTGCGGGCCTGGCGCACCTCCGTGGAGGGGCTGCGGCCGGGACAGGCGCGCATGCGCTTCGAGCGGCGCGCCGGCTCCGTGGTGCTGGGTGGCACGGTGAATGACAAGGCGCCGCTGGCCTTCGCGCTGGATGCGCGCGCGCCCGCGCTGGTGCTCACCAGCGCGGCGGCCGCCGCGGCGGGCATCGACGTGCCCTTCCTGAAGGAGACGGTCAACGTGCCGGGGCCGCTGGGCACCATCGCCGCGCGGCTGGCGCCCGCGCAGTCCCTGCGCTTCAAGTCCATGCGGGTGGAGGGCGTGGACGTCGCCATCTGCGACGCGTGCGTGCCGGAGGGCACCCAGGGCGTGCTGGGCGCGCCCTTCTCCGCGCGGGTGGAGGTGGCCTTCGACGAAGTCACGCAGGAGGCCGTGCTCACGCTGAAGGGCGGCCCGCCCGAGGGCGCGGTGACGGTGGACGCCCTGGTGCTCGCGCGGCGCTCGGAGTTTCCCTTCCCGGCCTATGTGAGCGACGTCACGGTGGACGCACGCGGCCAGCGGCTGGGCGTGGGGCTGTCGGAGCAGAAGCCGGAGCGGGACCGCGCCGTGTACGAGCGCGAGCGCAAGGGCGTGGAGGAGCCGCAAGGCCCCTTCAACGCGGGCGCGCTGGTGGACGCGAAGTCTGGCCAGGTGCTGGCGAAGTGGCCGGTGCACCGGGGCGTGGTGGCCACCGCGGCCATCTCCCCGGACGGGCGCTCGCTGGCCAGCGGCGGCTGGGACAAGCGCGTGTACCTGTTCACCGAAGGGGACGTGGGCGCGCGCGGCGAGCACCGCTTCGACTGGTCCGTGCGGCGGGTGCGCTTCAGCCCGGACGGGCGCTGGCTGGGCGTGGCCGCATGGACGCCCCAGGTGGCCAGCCGCGACGGGGACAGCGACCCGGCGGCGGTGCTGCTGGAGGTGGGCTATGAGTCACCCACCGTGCAGGGGCCAGGCGCTTCCGGTGCGTCCGCCGCTCAGTAGTTGAGGTGGATGTCGCCCGTGGGCATGCCGCGGGCCTGGAGCGTCGTCATCACGCCCCGCACCATCTCCTTCTGTCCGCAGAGGAAGGCCACCGCGGCCTGCACGGGCCCTTCACCCAGGTGGGCCTGCACGTAGCCCGTGAGGCCCTGCCAGCCGCTGGCGCCGGGCTGGCTGACGGTGCGCACCACGCGCATCCCGCCGGCCTCCCACTCGTGGAGCTCGTCCGCGTAGGCGAAGGCGCCCGGTGTGCGCGCGCCGAAGTAGAGCGTCACCTGGCCGTAGGCCCCTCGCTCCCGCTGGATGCTGGTGATGACGGAGCGGATGGCGGAGATGCCGGAGCCGGTGGCGAACAGGAGCACGTCCTGTCCTCGGGCGCGCTCCAGCGGGAAGCCCCGCCCCTCCGGCCTCGACACGTCGACGTGGGCACCCCGAGGCAGGTGGATGAGGGCGTCGGGCAGCGGGCTGCCCACCTTGAGGAGGAACTCCCACTGCGTCCCCGGGCGGCCAGGCGGGGAGGCGATGGCGAAGAGCCCCTGCCCCACGCCAGGCAAGCGCAGGTGGACATATTGGCCCGGCCGCTCATGGGTGCCCGCCAGGGGCGTGCCCCGGACGTCCAGCACCAGGTCGGTGAGGCCATCTGCGGCGGGTGCACTGTCAGTGACGGTTGCCGGGTGCCAGTCGGGCATGTCGGGGTTTTAACCTACGCGCCCGGCGCGTGCTGCCCCTGGTAGCCTGAGGGGGTGAAGAGTCTGCTCTGGATCGTCTTGTTCATGCTGGGCCTGGCCGGCGTGGTGATTCCGCTGACGTACCTCTACACGGCGAGCAAGCTGCCGCCGCTGGAGAGCGAATTCGACGTGGAGAAGCAGCTCAAGCACAGCATCGAAGGCGAGCGGATGAGCCTTCGGGCGGGGCAGTCCCAGCGCAACCCGCGCCCCATCACCTTCGTGCGGCCGGACTTCTCCAAGCTGCCCAAGGACCTGGTGGCCCTCTACATCCGCCACATGGAGTGCCCCCGGTACTTCCAGACGCCGCGCGAGGACGGCCCCGCGTGGGCCTGGCGGCTGTTCCTGGGCGCCACCGTGGGCACGTCGCCGCCGGGAGACGGGGCTTGCGAGCGTATCCTGGCCATGCGCATCGCCGCCGCGCTGGGCATCGAGGGCACGCGAGAGCGCTCAGTGGCCGCGCACCGCATCCACACCTTCATGCAGAAGGACCAGCTCATCGCCTATGACTTGTCCATCATCTACTTCGAGCGCGGCATCGTCGGCGTGGAGGACGCGGCCCTGGCGCTCTTCGGCCGTGAGCTGAGCGACTTGAAGCTGGAGGAGCTCGCCGAGCTGCAGCTGGCCCTGCCGCCGTACTTCGACTACTCCGGCATCAAGACGTGCAAGAACCCCACGGAGCTGCGGAAGTACCGCAACCAGCTGCTGGAGGACCTCGCTGCCTGGCGGCTGGTGAGCAAGGACCGCGCCATCGCCGCCATGAACGAGCCGATGTCCTGCGCGCGCTGAGCGGCGGTCAGCGAATCATCCCCGCCACGCCCGTCACCTTCTTGAGCAGGTCGATGCGGGCGTGGGTGCTGGTGTCGGCCCGCGCGTCGTCGCGGTACTTCGCCAGCAGGTTGCGCGCGGCGTTGGCCTTGGGCGCGTCGAGCTTCCCGCTCGTCTCCAGTCGGTCCACCCGGCGCTCCAGCCGGTCGATGCTCTGGAGGATGTCCTCCAACGTGGGGGCGGAGGACTTCAGGGGCCGGGGCGGCGCGACGCGGGTGACCTCGGCGCGCGGGGCCGGCGGCGGACGCTCCGCGCCATCAGGCGGGGCCGGCGCGACGGCGGCGACGACCAAGGGCTGAAGCGGCACTTCCTGCTCGGGCGCGGCGGGAGGCGGGGTGGCCGCGGCGGCCTGCTCGGGCGCGGCGGGAGGCGGAGTGGCCGCGGCGGCCCGCTGTGGCGTGATGGACGGCGGCACGAGCGAGGGGGCCTTCGCGCCGCGGATGACGACCGCGGCGGCGCCCGAGAGCAGCAGCACGGCGAAGCTCACGGCGCCCACCAGCGGCAGGTGCTTGCGCAGGGGGCTCCGGGCGCCCGCGGCGCGCAGCTCCTGCGAGATCAGCTCGGCAGGCACCGGCACCGGCGTGGTGGGCCGACGCGAGTCCGCTTCCGCCGCCGCGGCGGACTTCTCGAAGCCGGGCGCGAGCGCGCTGGGGTTGGAGCGCGTGGAGGCCCGCAGGGTGCGGCGCAGCTTGTGGAGCTGCTGCCGCAGCGCGTCCGCGGAGTTGGGGCGCGTCTCCGGGTCCTTGGTGAGCATCTGCAAGATGAAGGCGTCCAGCGCGGGCGGCAAGTCGGAGACGAACTCCGACGGGCGAGGCGGCCGCGCCTCCACGTGCTTCATCAGCAGGTCCACCGGCGAGCTGCCCACGAAGGGCAGGCGGCCGGTGACGATTTCGAAGGTGACGACACCCAGGGCGTAGAGGTCCGTCATCGGCCCCACTTCCTGGCCGCGCGCCTGCTCCGGCGCCATGTACTCCGGCGTGCCCACCACCATGTCCGTGCGCGTCTGCGCGGTGCGGCCGGTGGGGCCCTGGCCTCGCTTGGCGAGCCCGAAGTCCAGCACCTTCACGTAGCGCGAGCCGTCCGGCTGCTGCACCAGGAAGATGTTGCTCGGCTTGAGGTCGCGGTGCACCACGCCCGCGCCGTGCGCGGCGGCCAGCGCGGCCAGCACCTCGTCGAGCAGCGCCAGCGCCTCCTGCACCGGCAGCCGGTTCTTCTCCGTCAGCACCGCGTCGAGCGCCTGGCCCTCCAGGTACTCCATGACGATGTACTGCCGGCCGTCCGGCACCTGGCCGAAGCCGAAGATGTCGATGATGCCCCGGTGACGGATGGCGTTGACGGCGCGGGCCTCCGCGAGCAGCCGCTCCACCTGCTCCGTGGAGTGGGCCAGCTCCGGACGCAGCACCTTCACCGCCACGCGCTTGCCGATGAGCGGCTGGATGCCTTCGTACACCAGCCCCATGCCGCCCACGCCGATGCGCGAGCGCAGCTCGTACTCGCCCAGCTTCAAGCCGATGAGCGGATCCCTCTGCGCGGCCGCGGGCGGGGGAGGCTCCGGGGCCTGCACCACCACGTTCGGCTCCTCCATGCGGGGGGGCACGTCGAACGACGACAGCACCACCGTCCCATCGCGTGGGCACACGGTGGTGTCGGCAGGTACGGCCAGGCCGCAGGTATCGCAGATCAACTCGGAAGCCATCTCAAACCGGGAAGCAGCGTAGCAGGAGGACCCCGGTGGGGCGATGTGCGCCGGCCCAGAGTGCCTGGCCGGCGGTCAGGCGCAGCACGCAAGCCCCTCCGGGCAGGCCCCCCCCAACGTCGGACAGCGGACGCTACGGGTTGGGGCTGACGCAGTCGACCTCCGGCAGTTGCTCGCCCGCGCTTCCCTCGAGCCCGGGGCCGGCGCCGCCCGGACCCCCTGGACCCACCTGGAAGGTGACGCCGCCATCCGTGTAGCGGACCGTCGCGCCCGGGCCGCACCACACGCCCACCGAGGGTCCACCGCCACCGCC
>NZ_JABXEO010000173.1:0-5229 GCF_013372585.1 Myxococcus sp. AM010 | reverse complement strand
GGGTGGGACGGGCCGCCGCGAGGAAGGGAACCCCTCCATGAGACGGACGGTCCTGGCCACGGCGCTGGTCTCGATGCTCGCGCTGCCGGCGTGTGAAGACCGCGATGCCCAGGCGACGTGGACGCAGGCGTCGGGCTCGGTGGCGCTCAGCCGGGATGACGCCTTTCTCTACGTGGTGGACTCGGACAACGGCGTCCTCGCCGTGGTGGACACCGCGCGGCGTGAAAAGGTGGGCGAGGTGAAGGTGGGCCTCCTCCCCGAGCGCGTGGCGGTGGGGCCGGACGACACCGTCTACGTCTCCAATCGCGGCTCGCGCAGCGTGTCCGTCATCCGCCGGGGTGACTGGAACGAGTCGGCCCGCATCGCGGTGGGCGTGGAGCCCGTGGGCCTGTCGGTGTCGCCCGCGGGGGACACGCTGTACGTGGTGAACAGCACCGCGCTGGCGACGTCGAGCCATGGCTCGTTGATGGCGGTGGACACGCGCTCGCTGGCGGTGCGTTGGGAGCTGCCGGTGGGGGATGAGCCCCGAGGCATCGCGCTGGCGCAGGGTGGCAAGCGCGCGCTCATCACCCGCTTCCGCCAGGGCGACCTGGTCTCCGTGGACCTGACGGACGCGGACCGGCCCCGCGTGGCGCGCGAGCAGACGGACCTGTACGCGCGCGCCAACGTCCGGGACGACGTGGCCGCGTCCCCGGACGGCATGACGCCGCTGCCTCCGACCGCGGACATCCGCTTCCAGCCGCGCGGCATGTCGAGCGTGGCGGTGACGCCGGATGGAGCGCGCGCGCTGGCGACCGTGATGTGGGCCCGGGAGGACCCGCTGTCGCCGGACGGGTCGCCGACCCCGCCGTCGGGGGGCTCGCTCTACGGCGGCGGCGGGCCCTGCAACACGGGCGGCGTGGTGGCGCCAGGGCTGGTCACCTTCGACACGGACACGGGCACGCCCCGGGTGGATGACCTGGACCGGTGCCGTCCGCCGCCGGAGCTGTCACCGGACTTCCCGCCCTCCACCATCATCAGCCCGGAGCTGACGCACCCCATCCAGGGGCCGGTGGCGGCGGTGGTGGACCCGACGGGCCTCTGGGCCTTCGTGGTGAACCGGGAGACGGACAACGTCGCCATCATCCCCACGGGGCGCCGCTCGGGCTCGGACCTGATGGCGGGCCTGGGCAGCACGGTGCGCCAGCTGGTGCGCGTGGGCTCCGGCCCCACTGGCATCGCGATGACGCGGGATGGGCGCAGGGCCTACGTCTACAACGCCTTCGACCACACGGTGACGACGCTGGTGAGCGACGGCGCGGGTGGCACCGCCAACGTGCGCGTGGACGGCGCGCCGCTGCCCATCGCCGGGGACGTACTGGCGCCGAACGAAGTGGCGGGCCGCAAGCTGTTCTTCAGCGCGCTGGACTCGCGCATGGCCAGCACGTCGGTGGGCGCGTCGTGCGCGAGCTGCCATCCCGATGGCCGCGAGGACGGCCACGTCTGGGGCTTCCCGGACGGGCCTCGTCAGACGCCCAGCCTCGCGGGCCGGAGCATGACGAAGACGGGGCCGTTCCACTGGAGCGGCGAGTTCTCCACCCTGCGCGACTTCCTCGACGCGACGGTGCGCCACCGCATGGGCGGGACGGTGCTGGACGGCGTCATGGTGGCGCAGCTGTCCGACTTCATCGACGTGCTGCCCGCGCCGGACAACCCGCACAGGGCCGACGTCTTCACGGACGCGCAGACACGCGGCGAGGCCGTGTTCCGCAAGGCCGCGTGTGGCACCTGCCACGGAGGGGAGCACTTCACCCTCAACACACAGGCCGACGTGGGCACCTTCGTCACCACGGGGCCGCTCCAGGATGCCCCGGGGGTGCGCAAGCAGGGGCTCAACACGCCGTCGCTGCTGGGGCTGGCCCGCACCGCGCCGTACCTGCATGACGGCAGCGCCGTGTCGCTGAAGGACCGGCTGATGCAAGGCCGCGAGTCGAACCAGCACGGCGTGACGGCGCAGCTCACCGACGCCGAGGTCGACGACCTGGTGGAGTACCTGCTCACGCTGTAGGGGGATGGGGCGTGTCCGGTGGGCCTCAGGGCGCGCCGGAGTCCCCCGCGCCCGCTTCACCGGCGTCCGCGTCCTGGGCACCGGGTGTCCCCGCGTCGAGCACGGCGGGCGTGGTGGCGATGAGCGCCGAGCGCGCCACCTCCACGGCCCGCTCCGTCTCACCGCCCAGCCAGGTGACGACGACCGCGCAGTCCGTGTCGTCATCCCAGGCGAGCACCTGGGACATTCCCTGGGCGGGCGCGCGCCGCACCGCGGCACGGCCCAGCGCGGGCACCGCCACGCCGCCGGCCTGGAGGGTAGGGGCCATCAACTCGTGGAGGTCCGACCCGGCGTAGCGGGCGTTGCAGTCCCAGGTGATGGAGACGGCGAGGCCGGGCTCGGCGTCCGAGCGGAAGCTGCACAGCGGTCCACAGGTGGGACAGTCGCGCTCCTGCTTCATGGTGAAGCCGGGGAGCATCAGCTCGCGGTCGTCCAAGGGCAGCAGCACCTCGCAGTCCGGGAGCGACGCGCGCGCGGCAGGGGGCGCCGGGGTGCCCGCGTCCACCGGAGGTGGGTCGGAGGGGCGGCTCCGGCACGCCGCCAGTGCCAGTGTCATGAACAATGCCGCGCGCCCTCCAGCCCTCATCCCGTGTGACTCCCGTGTGCGCCTGCTGAAGCGGCGCGGATGGTAGACCGGAGGAGGCCTCGCGCGGCGACGTTTCCCGCAGGCCGCTGACCGCTTCCGGACGCAGGCCCGTTGGGGCCTCCAAGCGGGCGGGCTTGCCTCGTGCCTTCTCCGCTCGTCGGACTAAGCTGAGGCTCCCCGCCATGCGCTCCGTCCCTTCCTTGCCCCTGCTCGTGCTTGCCTTGGTGGGAGACGTCCAGGCGCGCCCGGGCGAGCCTCCTGGGGTACCCCCGCGCAACCCGGCGCCGGACACCTCGTGGGCACAGCCCGGCGAGGTCCACGCGCCCGCTCGCAACGAAGCGCCAGACGACGCGGCCTGGGAGTCCTTCCCGGGGGCCACCGCCGTCCCCGAGGCCGAGGAGGCAGCCACGCTGCCCCAACTGCCCGAAGTCCCGCCGCTGGTGCCCGCGGACGAGGCCTCGCTCCCCGCGCCCCGGCCGCCGCCGGAGCCCGTGAGGCCGCCGCCCGTCCCCAACCAGGTGAGCCTGCTCGGCGCCCGGACGGTGGGGGCAGGGGGGATGGCCGCGGGCCTGGCCCTGGGCTTTCCCATCGTGTCCGCGCGAGTCGCCGTGGGCGTCCATCGCCGCGTGGACGTGCTGGCCGGCGTGGACAGCGCCTACGGGTTGATGAACGAGCTGCGCGTGGGCGCGCGGTGGATGGTTTTCGATGGCGGGCCCCGGTGGAGCGTGGGCGTGGCGGTGGAGGGCAGCCACGCCTTCTTCCTGCGGCCCGCGAGCGTGGAGGACCGGGGCGCGCGCTACTACAGCGGCCGCCGCAACTGGAACGTGCTGCCCGGCCTCGTCGGCAATCTCCAACTCGCGGGCGCCCGCGCGCCGCGGCTGTTCCTGGACGTCCGCTACCTGCTGGCGCTGGACACCGAGCCCATTCAAGGGGTGCCGCTGGGCGGCCTGCCCCCTGACGTGGCGCTGTCCGGCGCCTTTCCGGTGCGCTTGGGCGCGGAAATCCCCGTGAGTGAGAAAACGTCCTACGCTCTGACGATTGGCGGGGACATTCGCACCCGGCCTGACGAGACGGACTTCATGCCCGTCATCACCTTTGGCGTCGTGACTGGTTTCTAGCGAGGTCTTCCATGCGTGGCAGTGTCATCGGCTCCGGCTCCTTCGGTACCGCCCTGGCGAACGTGCTCGCGGTCAATTGCGAGGAAGTTCGTCTGTGGGGTCGTGAGTCCTCCGTCGTGGAGGCCATCAACGTTCAGCACGAGAATCCCACCTACCTGAAGGGCATCCCCATCTCGGAGCGCGTGCGCGCCACGAATGACCTCCAGGAGGCGCTCGCGGGCGCGGAGCTGGTGGTGCTGGCCACGCCCAGCCACGCCACGCGTGAGGTGGTGGCGAAGGCCCAGGCGTACCTGCCGCGCCATGTCCCCATCGTCACGGTGTCGAAGGGCATCGAGAACGGGACGCTGCTGACGATGACGGAGCTCCTGGAGGACTGCCTGCCGGAGGAGTTCCACCCGTACCTCGCGGTGCTGTCCGGCCCCAGCTTCGCCAAGGAGCTGGCGCGGCGCATGCCCACGGTGGTGACCATCGCCTCGCACTGGGACAAGGTGGCGCTGCGCTGCCAGAAGGCGCTGCAGACGGAGACGTTCCGCAGCTACACGTCCACGGACGTGGTGGGCGTGCAGTACGGCGGCGCGCTGAAGAACGTCATCGCGATTGCCGCCGGCATGGCGGACGGCCTGGGCATGGGCCACAACGCGCGCGCGGCCATCATCACCCGCGGCCTGGCGGAGATTACGCGCCTGGCGGTCCGCAAGGGCGCCAACCCGCTGACGCTCTCCGGCCTGTCCGGCATGGGTGACCTGGTGCTGACGTGCACCGGCGAGCTGAGCCGCAACCGGCACGTGGGCATGGAGCTGGGCAAGGGCCGCAAGCTGCCGGACATCCTCGCGGACATGAAGGAAGTGGCCGAAGGCGTGAAGACGGCCCGCAGCGCGCACGAGCTGGAGCTCAAGACGGGCGTGGAGCTGCCCATCTGCCACCAGGTGTACCTGATTGCCCACGAGGGCAAGAGCGCGCGCTCGGCGGTGGTGGACCTGATGACGCGCCAGCCGAAGTCGGAGCTGGCGGGCGTCTGAGCGGCCTTCAGAAGCGGCGCGGCGCCGCGTCCGGCGTGGCGCCGCGGACGCGCCACACGGTGAGCCGCTGGGAGTTGGTGTGGCTCACCACCAGGCCCTCCTGCTGCATCTGCTCCAGCAGGCGGTTCGTCTTGAGCCGGTCCAGCCCCACGGACTTGGACAGCAAGTCACCGGGCATGCCGCTGATGTTGCGGCGCAGCTCGTTGACGATGGCGCGCTTGAACTCGTTCTTCTGGAGGCCGTCCAGGTCCTGCGTGCGCCACGCCTGGAGGACACCCGCGGCGATGATGACCAGCGTCAGAATCGCCAGCGCGGGGTAGATGATGTGGCTGTTCTGCTCCAGCAGCTCGAAGTACTTCGGAGACAGGGAGGACACAGGCTTCGCGTAGTCAGCCTGGGCCAGCAGCAGGGGAGGGAGGG
>NZ_JABXEO010000172.1:0-5371 GCF_013372585.1 Myxococcus sp. AM010 | reverse complement strand
GGGCCTGAGGGGCCTCGGCGGCGGGCGGGGGTGAGGCCACCTCGGAGGAGGCAGGGGCCTTCGGGGCCTCGGCGACCTGCGTGGGGGGCGTAGACGTGACGGCAGCTGGAGCCGCAGGCTCCGCGGCGGCGACCGGGGCCTCGACGTGCTGAGGCTCCGGGGCGCTCGGCGCCTCGACGGGCGCGCGGGGCGCTTCGACGGGCGGAGACGCCTGCACCGGCTCCTCGGCGGCGTACTCAGCCGCCATGGGCTCTTGCGCCGAGGTCGGCGGCTCATAGGCGGCTTCGGCGGACTGTGAAGCCTCGGCTCCGCTGTCCGCGGTCGCACCGGCGGGCGGACCCACCTTGCGGCGCACGACGAAGCCCTTCGCCGTCACGGGCGGCGTGGCCTGCTTCGGCTTGCGCTTGTCCAGAATCTTCTGGACGGCAGCGGTCGCCTGGTCGTCATCGAGAGACGACGAGTGGCTCTTGACGTCGTAACCGAGGCTCGACAGCTCGGTGACGACCTCCTTGTTGTCGAGCTCAATCCCGTGGCTCTTGAGTTCCTTGGCGATTTCGTGGACGCGCTTCTTCGACATATTGCCCTTGATGGCCTTCTGCTCCGCCGACTCCGGGGCGCAGCACCCTAGTCCAAACCCGAAAATGTGTGCGAGTGGTGACTAACACCCACTCTCCCCGCACCCCTCCGCTCACCGTCCCCCTGCTCCCATGCCTGTCCGAGCTGCGACGGGTCAACCTGGCCCGCCTTTCCGCGAAAGGCCCTACCAAACGCCTTCCGCTTCAGCGCTGCCGTCAGACAACCGGCACCGCACAGGTAGGCGCCCCGTCCTGGCAGCCGCCTCTTCCTGTCGACCTCGATGGCGCCTCCGGGGCCTATCACGAATCGGGTCAGTTCCGCCTGGAGTCGCCGCAACCCGCATCCGACGCACGTCCGGACCGGACCTGACCCCGCGTTCTGAACTTCCGGCCTGGGCCGGCCAGCCGGGCGCCGCACGTCCCCTCCCTTGCTCGCTTAGCTTACGGCGACTTGGTGGCTTCCGCGCCACCTTCAATTGTCGCCGTCATGGCGCCGCGCTCGGCATTCAGCTCCGCGCGCAGCTTGGCTTCCTCCACCAGGTAGTTCTCCGCCGCGCTCTTCAGCTGGCGGGCCTTCTTGATACCCACGCCCGGAACGTCGCCCAGCTTCGCCAGGTCCTTCTCATTGGCGATGTCCTCCACCGAGCGGTACCCGGCGAGGATGAGCTGCTCGATGGTCTTCTCACCGACGCCCCGCACGCGCGCCATGCGCTCGGGCTGACTGAGCTCGTCCGGATGCCGCCGCGCCTCCGCGATGCGGGCCTGCTCTCTTTCATAATCCATGCGCGACAGTTCCGCCTGATCCTCGACCATCCGGGTCCGGGCGGCTTCCTGCATGGAGGGGATGCGGTCCGGGTCGATGCCGGGCAGCTGCGCCAGCAGCTCCGCGTTGGCCTCGGCGATGTCCCGGGCCTGACGGAAGCCGTGCGCGTAGAGCGTCTCCACCAGCATCTCGTTGACGCCGGGCAGCGAGCCGAGCGAGCGGCCCGCGAACTCGCGCAGCTCCCGCACCCGGCTCTCGCTGTTGATGTCCAGCTTCCAGCCGGTCAGCTGGGCCGCCAGGCGGACGTTCTGGCCACGACGGCCAATGGCCAGGCTGAGCTGGTCGTCCGGGACGATGAGCTCCATGGCATGGTTGGCCTCGTCGATGATGACGCGGCTGACCTCCGCCGGGGCCAGCGCCGAGCACACGAAGCGGGCCGGGTCCTCGTCGAACGGGACGATGTCGATCTTCTCGCCGCGCAGCTCCTGCACCACCGCCTGCACGCGGCTGCCCTTCATGCCGACGCAGGCACCCACCGGGTCCACGTCCGAGTCCCGGCTGGACACGGCGATCTTCGCCCGGCCGCCCGGCTCACGGGCCGCCGCCTCGATGACGACGATGCCTTCGGCGATTTCCGGCACCTCCATCTCGAACAGCTTGGTGAGCAGGTTGACGGACGCGCGGCTGAGGACAATCTGGGGGCCCTTGGACTCCCGGAGCACGTCCAGCACGAAGGCCTGGACGCGGTCGCCGGGGCGGTACGTCTCACGCGGGACCTGCTCGCGCACCGGCAGCACGGCCTCGGCGCGGCCCAGGTCCACGACGATGTTGCCGCGCTCGAACCGGCGGGCGATGCCGGTGACGATTTCGTTCTTCCGGTCGCGGTACTCGTTGAAGACGTTCTCCCGCTCCGCGTCGCGCGTGCGCTGCAGGATGACCTGCTTGGCCGTCTGCGCGGCGATGCGCCCGAAGCCGCGGCGGAAGGTCTTCAGGCGGAGGATGTCACCGTACTGGTCGTCCTGGGCCTTGGCCTCGGCGGCGTCCTCGTCCCGGTAGAAGATCTGGAACACGAGCTCGTCGCCCGGCTCCACTTCCATGCCCTTCTTGTGGGCCTCGACCAGGGAGATCTGATTCACCGCCTGGACCGGGTCGACAATCTCCTCGACCACGGTGATGGCCTGGAACAGCTCCACGACGCCCTTGTCCGGGTCGTACTTCGCCTCAAGCTCGCGGTCCTGGCCAAAGTGCTTCTTGGCCGCGGTCTTCATCGCGTCTTCGAGCGTGGCAATCAGCACAGCCCGGTCGATGCCCTTGTCCTTGGCGACCTGGTCCAGGACAAGGTTGAGGTTGACACTCGGGTTGGCTTGCTGCGTGGGCATGGTCTTCTCCTAAAAGGGTCCACGGGCGCCCTCGCGCGGAGGGGCACCCTGTATGTCGACGTCTAGAACTGGAACTCCAGGTTCGCCTTGGCGATGTCCTTGAAGAGGATGTGGAAGGTTCCGGCCCCCTCCACCTCCACCGAGATTCCGTCGCCTGCCACCTCGGTCAGCGTGCCGGTGAAGTTCTTGCGCGGGGGCTCTCCCACCGGGCCGAACGTCTTCACCTTCACCTTCTCTCCCTTTACCCGCTCGAAGTGCGTCGGCTTCCGCAGCGGCCGGTCCACTCCGGGGCTGGAAACCTCCAGGCTGTACTCGTGGGGAATGAAGTCCTCCACGTCGAGCGACGGGTCCACCGCGCGCGACACCTGCGAGCACTCGTCCAGCCCTACGCGGCCACCCGGCTTGTCGATGAACAACCGGAGCACCCAGCCCTCGCGCTCCCGGAGGAACTCCAGGTCCACGAGCTCCAGGCCTTCACCCGCGACAATGGGCTCGAGCAGGGCCAAGGCCCGCTCCTCCACCGTCTGCTTGAGGTTCTTCTCCGACATGAGCGGGAAACCAGTCTCCAAAAACACGAAAAGCGGGCACGCGGCCCACTTTTCGAAGTGCTTCATCGAAAAATGTCGGGGGCGTCCGTAGCACACGCCCCGTCGGGGTGTAAAGGAAGGACGCACCCTCCTGCTCCCAGTGGAACGCGCCCAGCAGGGTGAGGAATTCCCAGGGGTTCCGGGACCCGACGGGGGTTATAACGCCCCCATGCAGCTCATCGCCGCCGCGCAGATGGTGTCCACCGCCGACAAGGCCCATAACCTGGAAGCCGCGACCCGGCTCATCCGGCGCGCCGCCGGGCTGGGTGCCCGGCTGGTGGGCCTGCCTGAGAATTTCTCCTGGATGGGGCCGGAGCCCGAGCGGCAGGACGCCGCGGAGGGGCTCGACGGTCCGACGCTGTCCCGGATGGCCAGCCTGGCCCGGGAGCTGAAAGTGACGCTGCTCGCCGGCAGCGTGCTGGAGACGGGCGCGCCGGGTGGGCGCCTCTACAACACCAGCGTCCTCTTCGGTCCCGGCGGCGAGCGGCTTGCCGTCTACCGGAAAATCCACCTCTTCGACGTCGAGGTGGGAGATGGTGCGACCTACCAGGAGTCCGCGGCGGTGGCGCCGGGCACGGACGTCGTCTCCGCGGAGACCGAGGTCGGCCGGCTGGGGCTGTCCGTCTGCTACGACCTGCGCTTCCCCGAGCTGTACCGGCGACTGTCCCGCGAAGGCGCCACGCTGCTGGCGGTTCCGGCGGCCTTCACCCTCATGACGGGCAAGGACCACTGGGAAGTGCTCCTGCGGGCCCGCGCCATCGAGAACCAGGCGTACGTGCTGGCGCCCGCTCAGGGGGGACGGCACTCAGCCAACCGCGTCACCCATGGCCACGCCCTGGTGGTGGACCCGTGGGGGCTGGTGACGGCGCGGGCCTCCGAGGGCGAAGGGCTGGCGCTGGCGCCGGTGGACCCGGAGCTGCTAGCGCGCATCCGCCGCAACCTCCCCTGCCTGGAGCACCGCCGTTTGGACTAGCGTGTGCGTACCCGGGCCCGCCCCCTCGGGTCCACCTTCGATAGACTTCGGGCCCCCGGAACTCCTCTCGTGAACGGACGACACTGGCCTCCCATGCTGCTTGCGCTCGCGCTTTCGGCCCTCCCCGCCGCCGGCTGCACCGCCGATGAGCGCCCGTCCGCGCCCGATGCGGCAACGCGTCCGGCGGTGGCCACGCACCGCGCGCACCTGCGAGCCATGAAGGGCGGCGTCCAGATCAAGCGCGCCACGGCTGACGAGTGGAGCCCCGCCCTCGAGGGCCAGCCGCTCTACGAGAACGACAAGGTCCGCACCGAAGCGGGCGCCGGCACCGACATCGTCTTCGCCGCCAACGGCAGCACGGTGCACCTGGGTGGGGACTCGCTCATCAGCATCGCGGAGACGCGCACCCGCCCCGGCCAGCAGCGCACGGACCTCACCGTGCTGCGGGGCCGCATCGACGCGGAGCTGGAGAAGCCCGCCGCCCAGTCCTTGTCCGTCACCACGCCGTCCGCCACCATCCAGGCGGGAAGGGAGATTGTCTTCCAATGAAGGCGGCGCTCCTCCTCCTCACATGGCTGGGCACGACCCCCCCGGGCACCGTGGTGGTGGGCCCCAACGAGTCCCTGCGCCAGGTGGCCCAGCGCACCCTCGGTGACGCGCGCGCGGTGCAGGAGCTGCGCGCCCTCAACGGACTGACGTCGGATGACGTGGCGGCGGGGACCCGGCTGAAGGTGCCCGGCCACGAGCGCGTGCTGGCCCAGAAGGCGCTGGAGACCGCGCGCACGCTGGTGGCCAGCGCAAAGGACGCGAGCGTGCCCCCGGAGGCCTCCGCCCGGCTGAAGGACGCGGAGGGCCATTTCCGCGAGGCGCGCTACAGCCAGGCCTCCGCGGAGGCCAATGCCGTGGGGAAGCTGGTGGCGGCGGAGCGCTCGCCGCAGTCCTCCGCGTTCTCCGTGGAAGTGGGCGACGGCGACAGCACCACCGTCACCGTGAAGCAGGGCCCGCCGGTGCGCGTGGAGGCCGAGGGCGTCACCCAGCCCGTCACCAAGGGCGAGTCCATCCGGGTGGAGAAGGGCCGCCCGCCCCCCGCGCCC
>NZ_JABXEO010000171.1:0-5809 GCF_013372585.1 Myxococcus sp. AM010 | reverse complement strand
CGTCACCGCACGCTGCGGCACCCCCACCCCCTTCGGCTTCCCCGTGCTTCCCGACGTGAACATCACGTACGCCAGGTTGGCCCCGCCCACATGGGCGCTCGGCGTGGTCTCCGGCTGGAGGGCAATCTGCGTGTCCCACTCAGTGTCCACGCACACCACCAGTTCACCACCCGCGGCCACCTCATCCGCCAGCCGCTCCTGCGCCACCAGCAGCGCCACCCCCGCCTCCTGCTTCATCCACCCCAGCCGCTCCAGCGGGTAGCTCGCGTCCAGCGGCACGTATGCGCCTCCCGCCTTCAGCACCCCCAACACGCTCACCACCCACTCCAGCGAGCGCTCCACGCACACGCCCACTCGTACCTCGGGGCCCACGCCCATCCCCCTCAGGTGGTGTGCCAGTTGGTTGGCTCGCCGATTCAGCGCCTCATACGTCAGCGTCTGCCCCACCGCCTCCACCGCCACCGCGTCCGGTGTCTTCTCCACCTGCGCTTCGAACAGCTCCGCCAGCGACGCGTCCCTCGGGTACTCCTCACGCCGCCCGCTCCACTCCTCCACCAATCGCAGACGCTCGGTGGCTGACATCAATGGCAGCTCACCCAGGCGCGTCTCCGGATTCGCGACCGCGGCCTCCAGCAGCACCGACACCTGCTTCAGCATCCGCTCCGCCGTCTTCGCGTCGAACAGGTCGCTGTTGTAATTGATTGACGCGGTGGCACCTTCCGGCAGCTCGACGACGAACATCGACAGGTCGAACTTCGACGTCTGAATCCGCGCGTCCATCACCGTCAGCGACAAGCCCTGTCGCAGCTTCACTTCGGACACAGGCATGTTCTGAAGTGTCAGGGACACTTGAAACAACGGGCTGCGACTCAGGTCCCGCTCTGGCTGCAGTGCCTCCACCAGCTTCTCGAACGGGACGTCCTGGTGCGCGTAGGCGCCCAGGGTCACCTCACGCACCTGCGCCAACAGGTCCCGGAAGGAAAGATCGGGACGTACGCGAGCCCTCAGCACCAGGGTATTGGCGAAGTTGCCGATGAGCCCCTCCGTCTCCGCCTGCGTGCGACCCGCGATGGGGAAGCCCACGCTGATGTCGTCCTGCCCGGAGAGCCGCCACAACACCGTCTGATACGCCGCCAGCAACACCATGAACGGCGTGGCCCCTTCTCGCCGCGCGGTCGCCTCTACTTGCCGCCACAGCGCCTTCTGCCACATCTGCCGCTGGACCCCGCCTCGAAAGGTCTGCGCCGCGGGGCGGGGCCTGTCCGTGGGGAGGTCCAGGAATCGCGGCGCGCCCCCCAGCGCCTCGCGCCAGTAACGAACCTGCGCTTCCAACACCTCGTCCTTCAACCACTCGCGCTGCCACAGCGAGTAGTCCGCGTACTGCACGGGCAGCTCCGGCAAGGGTGACGGCAGCCCTTGCGAGAAAGCGTCGTAGAGCGCCGCCAACTCCCGAAGCAGCACGCTCGCGGACCAGCCGTCCGAGACAATGTGATGCAGCAGCAGCACGAGGACGTGCGCCTGCTCGGACTGCTTCAACAGCAGGGGGCGTAGCAGCGGCCCACGCGCGAGCTCGAATGAGCGGTCGACTTCCGCGCGCACCCGGTGCCGCACCTCGGACTCATCCTGGGCACCCAACTGGACCACGGAGAGGTGGACCGGCGATGGCGAAGCGATGCGCTGGACAGGTGCTCCGCCCTCCTCCGGGAAGGTTGTCCGCAGGACGTCATGACGGCGCACCAACTCCGACAGGGCTCGCTCCAGGACCGACACATCCAGGGGCCCCTCCACCCGCAGCACATACGGTACGTTGTATTCGGTGCCGCCCGGCTTCAGCCGATCCAGGAACCACAGTCGCTGCTGCGCGAATGACAGCGGCACCCGGTCCCCCCGAGGCCTCGGACGCAGCGCGGGCAGCGCCTGGCTCCGAGTCGCCTGCTCCACCTGCTGGGCAAAGGACCTCAAGGTGGGCGCCTCGAAGAGGGCCCGCAGCGGGACCTCTACGCCCAGGACCGCACGCACGCGCGACACCACCTGCGTGGCCAGGAGCGAATGTCCACCCGACGCGAAGAAGTCATCCTCCCGGCCCACCCGCTCCATCCGCAAGACGTGGGCCCAGACAGCGGCCAGCGTCTCCTCCATGGGGGAAGTCGGCGCCTCATAGGCGGGAGCCGAGCCCCGCGCCGACACGTCCGGTACGGGCAGCGCGCGCCAGTCCACCTTGCCGTTGGGCGTCAGGGGCAAGGCCTCCAGTACCACCAGCGCTGACGGCACCATGTGCCCAGGAAGCCGCTGCTGGAGGAAGGCCCTGAGGGCCGCGATGTCCGGAGCAGCCCGGGCCGTGCGAACGGCGTAGCCCACCAGCCGCTTGTCGCCAGGCACGTCTTCTCGCGCGACCACCACCGCGTCCTGGACGTCGGGATGCGCGCTGAGCACCGCCGCCACTTCTCCAGGCTCCACCCGGAACCCTCGCACCTTCACCTGGAAGTCCGTCCGCCCGATGAACTCCAGGCGCCCATCCCCCAACCACCGCACCTTGTCTCCCGTGCGGTACAGCCTCGCGCCAGCCGTCCCACTGTACGGGTCCGGCACGTACCGCTCCGCCGTCAACTCCGGGCGCCCCAGGTACCCTCGGGTCACCTGGGCGCCGCCCACGTACAACTCTCCCCCCACTCCCACCGGCACGGGACGCAGGCTCCCGTCCAACACGTACACCCGCGTGTTGCCCATCGGCCGTCCCAACGGCACCGTCGCGGGTGACTCCGCTCGACGCGGCAGCTCCACGCGCCCCGCCAGCACCCCCACCGTCGTCTCCGTCGGGCCGTAGTGGTTGTGCACCTCGCACCCGGGCGCCAACGCCGCCACCTGCTCCAGCAGGCTCCACGAGGCCGCCTCTCCTCCCACCACCAGCCGCTTCGTCGGCAGAACCTGCCCGGGCGCTGCGCCACTCATCAGCGCCGCGAGGTGCGAGGGCACCACCTTCAAGCACTCCACCGCATGCCGCTGGAAGTACGCCTCCGCTCCCGCCGCGCTGCTTGCCCGCTCCTGCGTCAGCACATGCAGCAGTCCCCCCGTCCACAGCGCCGCGTACAGCACCGTGTTTCCCAGGTCCGCCGCCACCGTCGACACCAGCGCGAAGCTGCGGCACTCCGCCAACCCCAGCCGCGCGTTCGCCGCTTCCACGTAGTTGGCGAGCTGCCCGTGCGACACCCCTACGCCCTTGGGCCGCCCCGTGCTTCCGGACGTGAACAGCACGTACGCCAGCTGCGCCGGGTGCACCTCTACCCGCGGCGCTGCCGTCGGCTGCGCCTCGATCCGCGCCGCGTCTCCATCCAGCTCCACCCGGCGCGCCGACAGCCCCTCGAAAGTCGCCGCATGCCGCGCCTGCGTCACCACCACCGGCGCGGCCACCTCTTCCACCAGCGCGCGCAGGCGGGACGCTGGTTGCGCGGGGTCCAGCGGCACGTACGCGCCTCCCGCCTTCAGAATCCCCAACATCGCCACCACCCACTCCACGCCCCGCTCCAGGCACAGCGCCACTGGCACCTCCGCGCCCACCCCCATCCCCCTCAACTGGTGCGCCACCTGGTTGGCCTGCGCCTCCAACTGGCGGTACGTCAGCTCCCGCTCCTCGCACCGCACCGCGGGCGACTCCGGCGTCCGCTCCGCGTGGTGCTCGACGCACCGGTGGACAGCCTCCCACCGCAAAGCCTGGTCCGCGTCGTTCCATTCCACCAGCACCTGATGACGCTCGGCATCGGTCAGCAGCGGTATCTCGGAGAGGCGCGATTCGGGCCGCGTGGTGACGGCCTTCAGCACCTGCTCCAGGTGGAACACCATCCGCGCCGCCGTGGCCTCCGTGAAGAGGTCGGTGCTGAACTGGAGCGCGCCCTCGAAGCCTTCCGGTGTCTCGCCGAGACTCAGTGACAGCTCGAAGCGCGCCGTCTCCCGGTCGAGCAACCCCATCGGCTTCACGGACAGCCCGGGCAGCGACAAGGGCCCCACCGGGGCGTTCTGCAACACGAACAGGACCTGGAAGAGCGCACTCCGCCCCAGGTTCCGTTCGGGCTGGAGGTGCTCCACCAGCTTCTCGAAGGGAAGGTCCTGGTGCTCATAGGCGCCGAGCGTCCGATCACGCACCTGCGCCAGCAGCTCGCGGAAGGTGGCCTCGGGCCGGACCTGTGCGCGGAGGACCAGGGTGTTGACGAAGAAGCCGATGAGCCCCTCCGTCTCCTGGTACCGGCGCCCCGCGATGGGCGAGCCCACCAACACGTCCTCCTGCCCGGAGTAGCGCGACAGCAGGAGCTGGAAGGCCGCCAGCAGCACCATGAAGGGCGTGGCCCCTTCCGCATGGGCGAGCGCCGTCACCGCGTCCGACAACGAACGCGACAGGTGAACCGGCATCAGGGCGCCTCTGTGCGAGAGCGTCGCGGGTCTCGGCTTGTCCGTGGGGAGGTCCAGAAACGGAGGCGCGTCGGACAACTGCTGCCGCCACCAGGCGAGCTGTGCGTCCAGCGGGGCACCGCTCAGCCACTGCCGCTGCCACACCGCATAGTCCGCGTACTGCACGGGCAGCGCCGGCAACTCGGGCGGGCGCCCCTCGTGGAAGGCGGAGTAGAGCGCCCCCATTTCGCGGACCAGCACGCCCAGGGACCAACCATCCGAGACGATGTGATGCAGCACCAACACCACGGCGTGCGTCTCCGGCGACAGCCGAGCCAGGACCGCGCGGACCAGGGGACCTCGCGCCAGGGAGAAGGGCCGCAAGGACTCGCGGATCGCTCGCCCGCGGAAGTCGGTGTCGCGCTCCGCTTCAGGGAGCGCGCTCAAGTCCTCAAACTCGAGCGCGAAGTCTCCGGCCGGCGCGATGACCTGAACGGGTTCGCCTTCGTGAGAGGAAAACGTCGTGCGCAGCGGCTCATGCCGCGCGACAAGAGCCGAGAACGCGCGTTGCAACGCGGCCACGTTCAGCGTGCCCTCGATGCGAAGCGCGATGGGGACGTTGTAGACGGCGCTGCCCGGATGAAGCTGGTCGATGAACCAGAGCCGTTGCTGGGCGAACGACACGGGCAATGCGCCCGTTCGAGCCACCGGCGTCATCGCTGGCGCGCTCAGGGGTACCGCGGCCCGCGCGGCCTCTTCGATTTGCCGCGCCAGTGCGTCGAGCGTGGGCGAGGCGAAGAGCGTCCGCAGCGGCAGCTCCACACCGAACTCCGAGCGAATGTGCGCGATGAGCTGAGTCGCCAGCAAGGAGTGACCGCCCAGTTCGAAGAAGTCAGCGTCGGCGCTGACCTGCTTCAAGCCCAGGACCGCACACCACAGGTGGCTGAGCTGCTGCTCGGTGGGCGTGCGCGGCTCGACGTGCTGTCGCTGCTCGGGGACGCCTGCTTCCGAGGCCAGGAGCGCCTTGCGGTCGACCTTGCCATTGGGCGTCAGCGGCAACGCCTCCAACACCACCACCGCTGACGGCACCATGTACTCCGGCAACCTCTGCCTCACCGCCTCCTTCAGCGCCGCGGCGTCCGCTCCAGGCGCCACCACGTACGCCTCCACCCGCTTCTCCTGCCCCTCCCCCCTCACCACCGCTGCCGCTTCCTTCACCTGCGCGTGCTGCTTCAGCGCCTCCTCCACCTCCCCCAACTCAATCCGGTAACCCCTCACCTTCACCTGCGCGTCCCGCCGCCCCAGGAACTCCAGCAGCCCACCCTCCTGCCACCGCACTTCGTCCCCCGTCCGGTACAGCCGCGCTCCGTCCCCAAACGGCGAGGGCACGAAGCGCTCCGCCGTCAGCTCCGGCCTCCCCACGTACCCC
>NZ_JABXEO010000170.1:0-6291 GCF_013372585.1 Myxococcus sp. AM010 | reverse complement strand
GGGAGAGAGAGTGCGAGGGAGGGGAGGAGGGATTCGGAGGAGGCGCCGGGGAGGAGGGAGACGAAGGCGACGAGGCGGACGTCGGAGGAGAGGGGAGAGGAGAGAGGAAGGACGGCGGCCTGACGGACACCTGGGAGGAGGGAGAGGGCGGCCTCGACTTCCTCGGGCTCGACGCGGACGCCGCGCACCTTCACCTGGAAGTCAGTGCGGCCGAGGTAGGAGAGGGAGCCGTCGTGAGTCCAGCGGACGCGGTCGCCAGTGCGGTAGAGGCGAGCGCCAGGAGAGGAGGAGAAGGCGTCTGGGACGAAGCGCTCGGCGGTGAGGTGGGGCAGGGCGCGGTAGCCGCGAGCGAGGCCGTCGCCGCCGAGGAAGAGCTCGCCTGGGACGCCAATGGGGGTGGGGATGCCGGCCGCGTCGAGGACGTAGGCGCGCACGCGAGGAAGTGGGCGTCCGAGGAGAGGAGGTGCGCCGTGGGAGAGGAGGTGGAGGGAGGAGAGGCAGGTGGCCTCGCAAGGGCCGTAGCCGTTGAGGAGGCGCACGGGGCCCTGGGAGAGGCGGAGGAGGAGAGAAGGAGGAGGAGGCTCGCCGCCGAGTTGGAGGAAGGAGAGGTTGAGGAAGGCGGCTTCAGCACCGGCCTCTTCAAGTGCGGCGAGGAGGACGGAGGGGGTGGCGAGGAGGTGGGTGGCGCGGTAGCGGGAGGCGTGGCGGGAGAGAGAGTCAGGGCCGGTGGGGCGGAGGACGACGCGGGCGCCGCGAGTGAGGGGGTAGAGCAACTCGAGGAGGTGGACGTCGAAGGCGAGGGAGGCGGCGGCGAGGGTGCAGTCGCCGGGGCGAGAGGGGTAGAGGGAGTCGGCGGCGTCGAAGAGGTGAGAGAGGTTGCGGTGAGAGACTTCGACGGCCTTGGGCAGGCCGGTGGTGCCGGAGGTGAAGAGGACGAGGGCGAGGTGGTGAGGGGAGGCCGGGCGAAGCGGCGCGGAGTCGGTGCCGTGGGCGTCCGGCGAGACGAGGCGCGCGTCAGGCAGCGGCTGGGAGAAGAGGCCGTGCGAGGCGAGGACGAGGCGTGCCCCCGCCTGCTGAATGAGAGAAGCCCTGCGCGCCTCGGGGTGTGAAGGCTCCAGGGGGAGGTAGGCGGCGCCCGCCTTGAGGACAGCGAGAAGCGAGACGAGGAGCGAAGCGGAGCGCTCGACGCAGACGGCGACGACGGACTCGGGGCCGGCGCCAAGGGCGGCGAGGTGGCCGGCGAGAGCGGAGGCGCGAGCGTCGAGCTGCTGGTAGGTGAGGGCCACGTCGGAGTCAGCGACGAGCAGCGCGGTGGCATCAGGCGTCCGCGCTACCTGGGTGTCCCAGAGGGAGACGAAGGTGGCGAGGGAGTCGAAGGGCCGCTCGGTGGCGTTGAAGCCGTGCAACACCTGCTGGCGCTCCTCGGCGGAGAGCAGCGAATGCGAGGCCAAGGGCGCCTGAGGCGCGGCGAGTGCGCTTTCGAGCAGCCGCAGGTAGTGCCCCAGCATCCGCTCCACGCTGCCCGCTTCGTACAAGTCACTGCTGTACTCCGCGGCCAGCTCAAAACCCTGCGAGTCCTCGCGCACCATCAGCGCGAGATCCAGCTTCGCGCTGGAAGACGGAACGGAAAGCGGACGAGAGGAAATGTCCCCGAGGTGAAGCGGAGCGCCCGCGCGATTCCAGACGAAGGCGACCTGGACGAGCGGCGCGTGGCTGGGGCTTCGCTGAACGCCGAGGGCGTGAACGACGCGCTCGAAGGGAGCGTCCTGGTGAGAGAAGGCGTCGAGCGCCGTCGCGCGCGTGCGTGAGAGGAGGGCGGAGAAGGAGTCGTCGGAGAGGAAACGGGTGCGAAGGACGACGGTGTTGACGAAGAGTCCGACGACGTCCTCGGTAGCAGGATGCGTGCGCCCGGAGACAGGCACGCCAACGCAGACCTCCTCCTGTCCGGAGTAGCGGTGCAGCAGTCCGGCGAAGGTGGCCTGGAGCGCCATGAAAGGCGTCATCCCGTGCTCGCGGCAGAAAGCGCGCAGCGTTCCATCCAGCTCGGCCGGAAGACGGAGCCCGGAAACGAGTCCACCCTTGCCCGTGAGCGCGGCGGGTCGTGGCGTGTCCGTGGGAAGCTGAAGGAGCCGTGGCGCGTCGGCGAGCTGGCGCGTCCAGTACGTCAGGTGTGCATCCTCATGCGCGCGCAGCGGCTCGGTGCGCTGCCAGGCGGCGACGTCCGCGTTGTCCAGTGCGACGCGTGGAGCCGCGGGAGCCCCTCCCTGGAGGAAGGACGGGTACGCCTCCGCCAGTTCGTTCAGCAGCAAGGAAAGGCTGTGCCCATCAATCAGCAGGTGGTGGAAGACGAGCAGCAGGACGTGATGCTCAGCGGAGCGCCGCCACAAGTGGAAGCGGTACAGCGGCCCCTCTTCCATGGAGAACGGGCGCTCGGCCTCCTGCTGCAAGCACCGTTCAAGTGCCTCCGGCGCGAGCTCCAGCGTCTCCACCTCCAGCACGCGCTCCGGAACCGTGATGAGGCTCGGCGCCGGGCTCCCGTCGGGAGAGGCGGGCACCACCAGCCGCAACACGGCATGCCGTGAGACCAACCAGTGGAGCGAAGCTTCCAGCGCCGCGACGTCCAGCGACCCTCTGAGTTCCAGGGCCTCGGGCAGGTGGTAGGCGCTGGAGTCGGGCTGCAACCGGTGCAGGAGCCACATCCGTTCCTGCGAGGACGAGAGCACCGCACGCTCGCCATCCTGACGACGCTCGGGCGCCGGCAACACGCGCCCCGTGGTGTCCTGAACTCGAGCCAGCTCCCGCGCGAGTCCGGCCACGCTCGGCGATGCGAACAGGGTGGTGAGTGGCAGCGCGGCGCCGAAGGACTGCCTGATTCGGGCCATCAGCCGCGTGGCACTGAGCGAATGTCCCCCCAGGCTGAAGAAGTCATCGTCTCGGGCGACCGACGTGACACCGAGCACCTGGCAGAACACCTGCGCCAGCAGCTCTTCCACCGGGCCCCGCGGAGGCTCACCGCCAGGCGCTGACTCCACCGCGTGCGAGGGCAGCGCCGCCAGGGCTCCACGGTCCACCTTGCCACTGGGGGTGGTGGGGAGTGCCTCCACCGCGAGGATGGCGGAGGGCACCATGTGCGCTGGCAGCAGTTGCTTCAGGTGCGCCCGAAGGGACGCCAGTTCCTGCGTGGAGGCGTGAACGGACTGGGGCACCACGTAGGCGACCAGTCGCGAGTCCCCCGGAGCGTCCTCCCGCACCAGGGCCACCGCGGCGCGCACGCCGGGGGCTGCGAGGAGTGCTGTTTCCACCTCCGCCAGCTCGATGCGGAAGCCCCGTACCTTCACCTGCGTGTCGATGCGGCCCAGGTACTCCAGTGTTCCAGTGGCCAGCCACCGGACCTGGTCCCCCGTGCGGTAGAGCCGCTCGCCGAGCGTGGTGTCGAAGGGGTTGGGAATGAAGCGCTCGGCGGTGAGCGCCGGCTGGCCCAGGTAACCACGCGCCAGGCTCGCTCCCGCGATGTACAGCTCGCCCGGAAGGCCCAGCGGCACGGGCTCCAGGTGCGCATCGAGGACGTACATGCGCACGTTGGCGAACGGCCGTCCGATGGAGGGGCGCCCGGCGCCGATGGGATGCGCCGTGACGTCCACCGTGCACTCGGTGGGGCCGTACACGTTGAAGCAGGTGAGGCCCGGATGGCGGACGAGCCGCTCCCACAGCACCTCGTCCACGGCTTCGCCGCCCACGAGCACGCGCAGCGGGTGACGCCCACCCAGGCCCTCGTCCAGCAGCAGCCGCAGGTGCGAGGGGACGCAGTCGAAGACGTCGACACGCTGTTCCTCCAGCCATGCGCACAGCTTCGAAACGTCGTCCCGGACGCCTTGCGGGACGACGCAGAGCGTGTGCCCGTCCGCCAGTTGCACCAGTTGCTGAACCGAGGCGTCGAACGAAATCGATGCGTTGAGGCTGACGCGCAGCGGGCCTGTCGTACCGGCGTAGGCGGACTCCGCCAGCGCCGCCCGCAGGTTCATCATCGAACCGTGCTGCACCATGATGCCCTTGGGCTGGCCGGTGCTTCCGGAGGTGTAGATGACGTAGGCCAGTTGCTCCGGCGCGGTGACGCGAGGCGGGTGGGTGTCACCCCGCGCTGGCAGGTCCGCCACGGCGTCCACGCACAGGGTGGGGACGCCGAAGGGCTCGACGGACGCGAGCAGCGACAATTGCGTCAGCGCGAGCTGGACCCCGCTGTCCTGGAGCACGCGCGCGATTCGCTCGCGCGGATAGGCCGCGTCCACGGGAACATAGGCCCCACCTGCTTTCAGGATGCCGAGCACGCCCGTGGCCAGGTCCACCCCGCGCTCCAGGATGAGGGCCACGCGGACTTCGGGAGCGACGCCGCGGGCTCGCAGGGCCCAGGCCACCTGGTTCGCTCGGCGATTGAGCGCGTCATAGGTGAGCGCCTGCTGGCCATCGACGACGGCCAGCGCGTCCGGTGTCCGGGCGGCCCACGTCTCGAAGCGCTCGTGCAAAGCGCCTTCCCACGCAAACCCCCGCTGCGTGTCGTTCCAGGTCCGCAGCACCTGCTCGCGCTCGCTGTCGAGCGCCATGCGCAGGCTGTCCAGCCGGGAGGACGGCGACTGGAGCGCATGTTCGAGCAGGCGCGCGTAATGGCGTTGCATGCGCTCGACGGTGTCAGCCTCGAACAGGTCGGTGCTGTAGCTGGCGGCGAGTGAGAACCCCTCCGGCGCCTCGGTCAGCACGACCGACAGGTCGAACTGGCTCGTGGACAGCTCCGGCCACAGGGCGCGTCCGTGGAGTCCAGGCAGCGCTTCCGCCAGGGCGTGTCCGGCGCGAATCAACCCGAACATCACCTGGAAGAGCGGGGAGTGGCGTGGACTGCGCTGCACCTCCAGGGACTGCACCACTCGCTCGAAAGGGGCGTCCTGGTGGGCGATGCTTTCGAGCACGGTGGTCCGGACCCGCGCGAGCAGGGACGCGAAGGTGTCCTCCGGCTGGGCGTGCGTGCGCAGCACCACCGTGTTGACGAAGAGGCCGACGACGTCCTCGGTGGCCGGGTGGGTACGCCCCGCCATCGGGGTGCCCACACAGACTTCAGGCTGGCCCGAGTAACGGTGGAGCAGCGCCGCGAAGGCCGCATAGAGCACCATGAACGGTGTCACGCCTTGCTGGCGGCAGAAGTCGTGAAGGGCCGCCGACAGCTCGGGCGCCAGGGGCCGCTGTGCGGTCACTCGTCCCTGGCTCGACAGCACGGAGGGGCGAGGCTTGTCCGTGGGAAGCGAGAGCAGCCGTGGCGCATCCGCGAGCTGGCGGGTCCAGTAGGAAAGCTGCGCGTCTTCGTGCGCGCGCACGGCCTCGGTTCGTTGCCAGACGGCGACATCGGCCCAGTCCAACGTCACGGGCGGCAGCGCGGGAGACGCACCTTGTTGGAAGGAGCGGTAGGCCTCACCCAGCTCACGCACCAGCACGGAGAGGGCCAGCTCATCCACCAGCAGGTGATGGAACACGAGCAGCAGCGCGTGCCGCTCGGGGGAGAGCCGCCACAGGTGGAAGCGGTAGAGCGGGCCCTCCGCCATGGAGAAGACGCGCTCGGCTTCGAGGCGCAGCCGCTCCTCCAATGTATGCGGCGCGTCGGAGAGCGACTCCACGGCCAGCACGCGTGCCGGGACGTCGAGGAGGAAGGGAGCAGGGCGCCCTTCGTCAGAGGGGACGGCGAGGCGGAGGACTGAATGGCGAGAGAGGAGCCAGCGGAGTGCGGACGACAGCGCCTCGACGTCGAGAGGGCCGTGAAGGAGAGCGGCCTCTGGGATGTGGTAGGCGGAAGAGTCGGGCTGGAGCTGCTGGATGAACCACAGGCGCTCCTGCGTGGAGGAGAGCACTGGCGCGTCCTCGGCCCTGGGAGTGGGGGCGGGCAGGAGCGACTTGCCGGTGCCGGCCAACCCTTCGACTTCGCGAGCGAGAGAAGCGACGGAGGGAGCGGAGAAGAAGGAAGAGAGGGGGAGGTCGACGCCGAGAGAAGAGCGGATGCGAGCGACGAGGCGGGTGGCGCTGAGAGAGTGGCCACCGAGGGAGAAGAAGTCGTCGTGGCGGGAGAGGGAGGCGAGGCCGAGGACCTGGCAGAAGAGCTGTGCGAGAGCGACTTCGAGAGGGCCGGAGGGCGCTTCGAAAGGCGCGTCGGAGGAAGAGGCGGGGAGAGGGAGAGAGGCGAGGGCGCGACGGTCGACCTTGCCGTTGGTGGTGGTGGGAAGTGCGGGAAGTGCGAGGAGGGGAGAGGGGAGGAGG